>DATCVX010000295.1:0-6714 GCA_036566705.1 Arthrobacter sp.
ACTAAAGTAAGTATAATTGGGGCAAAGATAGATGCGGCTCGGGCGGGGTCGCCGGTGCCACAATGGGGGAAATTCCATGCGGCGTAACCACAGGAGACACGTTTAATGAAGCCACGTGCAGGAAGCAAGGCCCTGATCCGGGAGATTAACGAGGCGCTGATCCTCGACATCGTCCGTACGCAGTCGCCTGTCTCCCGGGCGACGCTTGCTGCCCAGACTGGCCTCAGCGCTGCGAGCGTCACGGGCATTACCGGAAAGCTCATCCAGGCCAAACTGCTGGTGGAGACGGAAATCATCCGCGACACGGGCGGGCGCCCGGCTCGACTTCTGGAATTGGGTCGCGACGGCGTGTTCGCCGCTGGTGTGCGCCTGTCACCCACGGAGGCGCTCGCCGTCGTCGTGGATTTGCGGGGTGGTGTTGTCGCAACCCATCGTGAGCCGTTGACATCCACGGAACCGGCCGACGCTGCCGATGCTGTGGCGGCAGCAGTCCGTTCCGCAGTCGGAGATCGCGCGTCCCGGTTGATCGGCGTGGGGGTAACCCTCTCGGGTGTTGTCGACCAGGCCAGAGGCATGGTGAGGCACAGCGGTGCGCTCGGCTGGGCGGATGTTCACTTTCAGGTCATCCTCGAAGACGCACTCGAGGAACCGATTATCATCGACAGCTACGTCAATGCTTATGCCCGGGGGCTCCTGTTCGATGGATCTTTCACCGGAAGGGAGTTACTGGTGTTCAGTGTTGGGATGAGCCTTGGTGCTGCCGTCGTGGTCGAGGGCCGCATCCAACGTGGTTTCAGTGGGTCCGCCGGCGGCTTTGCCCACTCACGCGCCATCACCGGTGCCGAGGCGGTCAGGCACTGCCACTGTGGCGCGGAGGATTGCCTCGAAACCCGTGGCAGTCTTTGGGGGATGCGGTACGAGCTGCAGCAACGCAGTGGCCAGGACCGCGACATCAACCCCGATGTCGATGGCGAATTGATTGCCGATGCGGCCTGGCATCTTGGTGTGGGTATGGCCAATGTGGCCAAGGTCCTTGGGCCGGAGAAAGTGATCGTGGGGTTTGCGCCCGAGGCTCAGTTGGGGAAGTTTGCCGAACAGAATATGGAGTCCTTCCAACGGCAATACGATCATGCAAACACGCCGCCCCCAGCATTCGACACAGCTATCGCTAACCATGCGGAGCTGGCACGGGGAGCGGCCTGTTCGGTGCTGGGAGGCCTCTTCGTGGCGAGGGATTCCCAGCCAGCGGCTCAGTCTGCTTAGTCGGTCTGGTTGGGGATTTGCACTTAGGGGTTAGCGGCGCCGCACTCGTTGCGGCGCCGCTTTCCTGTGTTCAGTTTTGTGCAGTCTGTTCACTGAGAACTTCGCCGGAGATATTGTTCTGAACCAGGGCCTGGCCAGCCTGGGACACACATACGTCCGGAACAACCACGTGCCCAAACCTGGATCAAACCCCCTGCGGGTTACTCAATGAGGAGATTTTCCATGTCCAACTTCGCAATTAACCGCCGTCAGCTGCTGCAGGCCGGCGGCGCCGGTGGCCTCGCGGCCGCGCTGGCGGCAATGTCGCAAGGCGCCGCCGAGGCCGCCCCCAGTCAACAGGCCGCAGGCGGCCCCATCATCACCGATCTCGGACCGGCGGTGGTCCAGTTTTCGCTGATGAGCTCGCTGCTGGTCGGTGACACGGTCTACATCGGCTCCCGCAACTTGAACCCGGTGCGTATTATCGGCTTCCACCTCCCGACACAAACCGTCACTTCACGGACTGACCTGGGCTCGGGCTACAGCATCCAGGCACTGGCCGCCGATGCCACAGGCCAATACCTGTACGCAGGAGTCCTCCGTGATGGGATCGACGGGAAACCAAACATCTACCGCTGGGACCTGGGCACCCCCAACCAGCCCGCCGTGGGAGTCGGCGAAACCGGCGACCGTGACATCCGCGCCCTGGCCGTGGCCCCCGACGGCAAGGTCTACGTTGCCGGCGGCGGGCTCACCACCAATGCCCCGTCCCTGTGGGAATACGACCCTGCCACGAATGCCACCACCAGCTGGGGCGTGCCGGACCCGGGAGCAACCATCGCGCAGTCCGTCGCGGCCACTGCCAGCACCGTCTACTTCGGCACGGGCAGCACGCTCGGCGGAGGGAACGGCTCGAGCCCGGCCCGGCTGTTTGCCTTCGACCGGACCACGAAGACGTCCACAAACATCCTGCCGGCCGACGTGGCGACGGGCGTGTCCGTGACTTCCCTCAGCGTGCTGGACGGGCTGCTGGGAGTCGGCGTCAAGGGGCCGGGGAAGTCCGTGCTGATCAATCTGGCCGATCACTCCAAGTACACGATCATCCCGAAGACCGGCGTGATGTTCCGGCAGCTCGGGAACCAGGTGTTCTTCGCCAAGGAACCGGGCGTCTGGTCCTACAACATCACGACGAAGAAGGTGACGCAGATCCTTACAGAGGACGTGGGCGCGATGTGGGGCCTGGACGTCCACGGCACCAAGGCGGTCACGGTATCGTCCTACGACGTCATCGAGATCAGCCCTGCCACGGCGACTGCCGTGAAATACGACCTTACCGAGGCCGGAGCGCCGGGCGGACCACAGCTGTGCATGGGCCTCGCTGCGGGCGCCGGGGATGTCTACGTGGGTGGCACCGGAACCATCGCCCGCCACCGACTGGCAACAGGAGAGGTGTCCTATCTCCGGGCAACAGGAGAGGCGAAAGACGCCGTCGTCGTCGGCGGTGTTCTCTACACCGGCCAGTACAACTCACGGGGCATCTACGCTTACGATCCGAACACGGGGCAGCTCCCTTACCAAGTCGCGGCGCTGCCTGCCGGGCAGAACCGGCCGCTTGATGTCTGCTGGGATGCCGTCAATGGGCTCGTCATCGCAGGGGCCCAGAACGACACCGGCGGCGGGGGATGCTTCGCCGCCTACAACCCGGTCACCAGCCAGGTCACCATCAAAGTCAACCCGATCGACAGCCTCCAACTGGTCCGGGCGGTGGCAACAAAGGACGGCGTTGCCTACCTCGGCGGCGACAACATCTACGCCACCGGCCCTCGCAGCACGGTGGTCGCCTGGGACCCGGTCGCCAACCAGGAACTGTGGCGCCTGGATCCGGGGCAAAGCGCGGGGGTGGCCGCCCTCGCTATTCAGGGCCGGTACCTCTACGGCATGTCCCGGCGGGCCGCCGGCCTGTTCGTCATTGACCTGGATACCCGCCAGCTCGTCCATACCGGCGATCTGAGCGGCGTCTGCACGGACTTCGGGGCCCTGACAGTCAGCCGGGGCATCGTCTACGGCGTCTCGGACACCACTGTCTTCCGCCTGGATCCGGTGACCTTCGCCGTCTCCGTGGTCGTTGCCGGAATCAATGGCGGCTGGTACAGCGGTCCGCATATTACAACCGATGAAGACGGCCTGCTGTACACGATCCAGGGCACCAACCTCGTCCGGATCGATGACGTCGGAGCTATGCAGACCATGCGTCGCCAACCGGCCTGACCCGGGCGCGGCGGTCACTCCGCCGTTGCCCACGCAAAAGGGTGGACACGAAACCGTGTCCACCCTTTGCCGTCAGCCGTGGTGGCTGGCCTATGAAGTCAGGCGGTGGCCGAGATCGCGGCGCCGACTGCTCCAATGGGCAGCCCGGGGGGCACGAGCCGGACCCGTTGTCCCAGGGCCAGCCCGGCAAGAAACGGTGACTGCGCATCAGTGCGGGCCAGTTCCTGGCGGATTCCGCTCAGCAGCGGTTGCCCGAGGGAATTCAGGCCTCCACCAACGTAGATGGTGGAAGGGTCGTAGGTCAGCCCGAGGATACGGATGGCCATGGCGGTGGCCTGGAAGAACCGGTCCTGGATTGTCCTGGCCTGCGGGTGGCCTGCGCCTGCGTGCTCAAAGAGTGACACTGCTGGCCAGGGGCCTTCGCCGTTCCATTGGCGGGCGATACCGGAGCCTGAGGCGAGCAGTTCAAGGCAGCCCGTTTGGCCGCAGGGGCATCGCTCGGCATGCAGGCCCGTGGCCAAGTGGCCTATCTCGCCGGCGGCACCGGAGGCTCCCCGGACCAGCGCGCCATTGCTGACAAAGCCGGCCGCCAACCCTGTCCCCAGGTTGAGATAGGCGCTGGACCGCTGTTTGGATTCTTCTCCATCGGAGAGCAGATGGTGGGCGCCCACCGCAGCGGCGTTGACATCGTTTTCGACGTGGACCTCTAGCCCCAGCTCACGGTGCGTGAGGGGGCCAAGCTCCAAGCCGGCGACGCCGACGTTCACCGCATTGGATACGTGTCCGGTGGAGGCATCCACCGTGCCCGGGATCCCGATGCCCACCCCGGCCACGGAATAGCCGTCAAGGACTTCCGCGCCCCGCAGCTCTTCAATGACTTCGAAGAGAATGCGAAGCAGCTCCTGGTTTCCGTGGCCGGTGGGGCGGCGCAGCGTGTGCAGGGCCTTGTTTTCCACGTCGATGGCGACGGCTTCCGTTTTGGTCCCGCCGATGTCGACGCCGATCCTGATCGTCCGTGCGGATGCCTGCACTGGAGTGCCTGACTCTGGCATCAAGGATCCCTACTTCCTCGGGTGGTCGTCGATCCGGACGAGGTTGCGGCCGCGCATGGTGTACAGGTAGCCGTCCTCGTCGTTGGTGATGTGGGATCCGCTGTACCAGCCGCCTTTGGTGTCCGCGAGCACCGTTGCCACCTGGAACGTCCTGGGATCGATGCGGAACACGTTGGTGTCCGAGACGCCGTAGATCGCGCCGCGGTTGGCCACCAGGGCACCGAACCCATAGGACAGGGAGCTGATGTCTGCCTGATGCACGAGTTTGCGCGTGGGGATGTCGATGACGAAGATGCCACCCTTGCGGGTCAGCCCGTACAGGTTCCGCCCCTGGATGGCGAGTGCGGAAATGCCAGCCCCCATCCCGGGCTCGATCCTCCAGAGCTCCCTGCCGGCAAGGGGGTCGAAAGCGACAACGGTCCCGGGACCGTCCAGCGTGGGCAGGCCGCCGCCGAGGTAGGCCACGCCGTCGCGGGTGGCTACGGCGCGCAGGAGCTGGCGGTTGTCGATCGGGTTGATGAAGCACTGCTTCGCCCCCGTGGCGGGATCGTAGGTCCAGAAGGACCCGCCGCCCTCGGTGTCGGACTGCGCGGCGACCAGCATGAGCCTGTTGACCTCGTCCCAGCAGACATCCAGCGGACGGTTCTGCGCGCCCGGGAAGTCAGCGGCCTGGTGGATCGGCTGGCCGCTGAGCGGATCGTACTTCCAGATGCCCTGCGAGCTGTACTGGCCTGTATAGAGCACACCGTCCACGATGACGGCGTCCTTGGCCTCGCCCTGGGACTGCAGGTTAACCACCTCGCCGCTGGCGAGCGAGTGGCGGGCGATCACTCCGTTTCCGCCGACGTAGGCGAAACCCGCGCCTGCTGCGATGCCCATTACCGTCTGGGGAGTGGCGGAGGCGCCCGCTTCGCCCAGATCGGTGACGGCCATGCTTCCCGTGCCGGGGTCGATCTCGGCCACGAAGCCGTAGCCCGAGGTGGCCAGGATCTTGTTGTTCCTGGCGTCCACGCCCCAGATCTCGCCGAGGGACGGGCCGTCGAGGGTTAGCTGCGAGACAGAGTTCGACGCCACGGAGTACGCGCGCAGGCCGGTCTCGTTGGCGAAATACACCTGTCCGCCGACGCTGGTGAAGTTCTTGGCGGTCTTGCCGATGGACGTCACCACGGAGTAGGAGGCGAGGTTGTCCAGGTCCAGGAGGGCAACCTTGGACTGCTGGGTCGACGCCGCGGAACTGACCAGGAGCTTGTCTCCGAGGATGGCCAGTTCACGGATGCTGGGATCGGCCAGCATCTCCGCGGGCGTGACGTTCGCGAAGGTTTGGGTGGCGCGGCTGTAGGCGTAGAGGCACGCCCTGCCCGCGCTGCCGCCGCCGCCGAGGGTGCTGCCGGCGCCGAAGAATACCGTGGTGTCGGTTGCTGCAACCGCACGGGCCAGCGTGGCGCCGGTGTCGGGAATTCCCAGGCTGATGACCTGGCCGCTCGCCGGGTCGTACTCCCACAGGGCCGGCTTGGTGGGACTCCCGCCGCCCACCGCGTAGAGACGGCCGTTCGGTGCCACGCTGAGGTCGCGGACGTCACGCTCACCGATCCGGCCGATCGGCGTTGCCTTAGTGGACAGGGCGGCCAGGTCCCAGCGGTAAAGGTTCGGCAGGGTGCCAACGGAATTTTGGAGTACACCGGCGTACAGGTAGCGGCCCGTGGAATCTGCCGCCAGGGCCTGGATGCTGTAGCCCGAGTCCAGCACGGTCTCACCGATCACCTTGCCCGTCGGCACGTGGAAAGCGAGGATGCGGACGGGGTCGAGGTTGCGGGAACCGATATAGACGGTGTCGCCGACCAGGATCGAACTCATGAGCGAGAACTGGACCACTGCTGGGCCCAGGTCGACGATTTCGGTGGTGCCGTTATCTGCCGACGTGGTCGTAGCCGCCGCGGCTCCGGATCCGTGCAGGCCCAGTGCGGCCGCGAGACCGGCTGCGCCGCCTGCCTGGAGAATGGCCCGCCTGCTGATATGGGAGATCTGCATTGAACTTCCTTTGATCTGTTGGGGAGGTGAAAGCTGTTGCAAGGGTGCCGCCGTCGGGCTTTGGGCCCGACGGCGTGCGGAATTGCCCGCGGAGATGCCCACGGAAGTGCCGCGTACGACGGCG
>DATCVX010000296.1:0-1875 GCA_036566705.1 Arthrobacter sp.
TCCATTCCGCTGGGCCACTGCAGCCTGGCTTCAAGGACCCCGCCTGCCCTGCTCAGGGTCTGGCCGGCAGCCTCGGTGGCTTCCGCCGCGATGTCCGCCCGGAACCACTGGCCGGCGCAGTTGTCACAGCGGCCGCAGGCATGCGCTGTTTCGTCATCGAGGACGGAGGTGATGTACTCCATCCGGCATCCGGCGGTGTCCTGGTAGATCACCATGGAATCCTGCTCGTCCACCCGGGCCTCCGCGATGCGCTGGTAGCGCTCGGCGTCGTAGATCCACGGCTGGCCGGTGGACCGCCAGCCTCCGCCCACCCGCTCCACGGCACCGTCCACCGCGAGTACTTTGAGCAGCAGTTCCAGGGGGGTGCGGCGGAGGTCGACCCGGGCTTCCAGCGCCACGGTTGAGACCGCAGCACCGGCGTCGGCCAGGGCGGTGAGGACGCCGTTGGCCTTTTCTTCCGAAGGCATGGAGGCGGTAGCAAAGTACTGCCAGATGTCGCGGTCCTCGGAGCCCGGCAGCAGGAGCACGTCAGCGTTTGCCGCACCTCGCCCGGCACGGCCCACCTGCTGGTAGTAGGCAACCGGTGATGACGGTGCACCGAGGTGCACCACAAAGCCCAGGTCAGGTTTGTCGAAGCCCATCCCCAGGGCCGAGGTGGCCACCAGGGCCTTGACCTCGTTGTCCTTGAGAAGCTGTTCGGCGCGTTCACGGTCCGCAGGGTCGGTGCGGCCGGTATAGGCCAGGACTTTGTGCCCTGCCTCGGCCAGAAGCCGTGCGGTGTCCTCCGCGGCGGACACCGTCAGGGAGTAGATGATGCCGCTGCCGGGGAGGTCGCCCAGGTGCGTCAGGAGCCAGCCCAGCCGCTGCCGGGAGTCGGGCAGCGCCAGCACGCCCAGGCGCAGGGAGTCCCGGCCCAGTGCTCCGCGGATGGTCAGGACTCCGGCGCCGAGCTGCTCCTCGATATCGTGGACCACCCGCGAGTTGGCAGTGGCCGTGGTGGCCAGCACCGGGACGGTCTCCGGCAGCTGGGTGATCAGGTCCGCGATCCGGCGGTAATCAGGGCGGAAATCGTGGCCCCAGTCGGAGATGCAGTGGGCCTCGTCGATGACCAGGAGGCCCGTCCGCCGGATGAGTTCCGGCAGCTGGTTCTCCCGGAACGAGGGGTTGGTAAGCCGCTCGGGCGATACCAGCAGCACGTCCACTTCATCCGCCGCCAGCTGTTCGCGTACCGTGTCCCACTCGAGCTGGTTGGCGGAGTTGATGGCCACGGCCCGGACGCCGGCGCGCGCGGCCGCGGCCACCTGGTCCCGCATGAGGGCAAGCAGCGGCGAAACGATCAGCGTGGGCCCGGCGCCGCGCCGCCGCAAAAGCAGGGATGCGACGAAGTAGACAGCCGACTTCCCCCAACCGGTGCGCTGGACCACCAGCGCCCGCCGCCCGCCGTCGACCAGTGCCTCAATCGCTTCATACTGCCCGTCGTGGAAATCCGCTGCCGGGTGGCCCACCAGTTCGCGGAGAACTTCCAGGGCTTGGGGGTGCGTGTCTGAAGCGGACTGCGGCCGGGGAGCGGAGAGGACTGCATCGGCAAGAACTGTGGCGTGCTGGTTATCGACCATTGATTCAGTATCCCAGCCACCACTGACAGCCAGGAAGCCGGCAGCTCCCTATGTGGACAATCCCACGTGGGCCGCGGCGGACGTCCCCGGCGCGGCCGTCACACAGGCCAGTGTCCGGCTTCCCCTCCACAGGCATCCCGCACGTCAACGTAAGATAAAACCCGTGACTAGCGAACAGACAAAGACTTTTGACCTCTCGGCATCCTTCAAGGCCTACGACGTCCGGGGCATCGTAGGTGACTCCATCACGGCCGAAATC
>DATCVX010000297.1:0-2516 GCA_036566705.1 Arthrobacter sp.
TCGGTGACGCTGCTGGGCTTCTCCATGGGGATGGCCATGGCCACCACGCTGCTGCGGCAGCGTCCCGCGGACTTCGCCGCCGTCGTCGGGCTTTCCGGCTTTGCGGTGGACGCCGGCGGTGACCCCACGTTCCGCGACGCAGAGCTGGACGGCACTGTGCCGATGTTCTGGGGCCGGGACCAGCAGGATCCTGTGATCACCCCGGACAAGATCGACTTCACCATGGGCTGGGTCCGCAAGCATGTGAAGCTCACCAAAGTGCTGTACACGGGCATGTGGCACGGGATCAACCAGCAGGAGATCGGGCACGTGTCCGAGTTCCTGACGCATGAGGTGCTCAACAAGTAAGGCACGACGGCGGCGCGGCGGCCAAAGCGCCCGCCCGCCACACGCTGCCGGGCGGGTCAGGCCTCCGGCGCGACCACTTTCACAGTCTGTCCGTTGACGGTGACGGTATCGCCGTTGTGCAGCTGGCGTCCGCGGCGTTCATCAATTTCCCCGTTGACCTTGACGAGCCCGTTCTTGATCAGCTCGGCGGCCTCCACCCCGTCCTCCACCAGGCTGGCAAGCTTCAGGAGCTGGCCGAGGCGGATCATGCTGTCGCGGATGGGGATTTCTTCGATGTCCGGGTTGCTCATACAAGCAATAATGCCTGACGTAAGGTGGATTCAATGACCCACACCCCCCGGCTGCCGTTGCTCGCAGGCCTCCCGTTGGCGGTCGGGGCAGGGCTTGCCATCCCGGTCCAGGGCCGGATCAATGGCGCACTTGGTGCCCGGCTCCATGACGGGATCGCCGCGTCGGTGGTGAGTTTCAGCACAGGCCTGGTCCTGATGATCCTGATCTCCCTGCTCCTTCCCAAGGGCCGGGCCGGTCTCGCGAGGATCCTTCCGGCCGTCCGAAGCCGCGCCTTCCCGCCGGTGTATGTGCTGGCCGGCGGGATCGGGGCGCTGTTTGTGTTCGCACAGTCCTTCACCGTTGGCCTCCTGGGCGTGGCCCTGTTCACCGTGGCCACCGTGACCGGCCAGACGGTGAGCGGGCTGCTGGTGGACCGGCTGGGCATCGGCCCCGCCGGCAAGAAGCCCGTGACCGGCATCCGGATCATCGGCTGCGTCCTCACGATCGCCGCCGTGGCGTGGGCAGTGTCGCCGCGGTTCGCGGCCCCTGCAGCGGCCTCCGCGGGAGCTTCCGGAGAGGCAGCCGGCGGGCCTGAGACGCTACTGCTGCCGCTCCTGCTTCCAGTCCTCGCCGGCTTCCTGATGAGCTTCCAGCAGGCCATGAACGGAACAGCCACCGTCCACTACGGCACGCCCATCGCGGCAACTCTGGTCAACTTCGTGGCCGGCACCGTGGTGCTGTGGACGGCGTGGGGCATCAAGGTTGCCGTTGCCGGGCCGGGCAGCCCTTTGCCGGGGGAGTGGTGGTACTACCTTGGCGGTCCCATGGGCTGTGTGTTCATCGGGGTGGGTGCACTCCTGGTCCGCAGCCTCGGAGTCCTCGTGACAGGCCTTGGCATGATCGCCGGGCAGCTGCTGGGCTCCCTCGGCCTTGACCTCCTGGTGCCCGCTCCGGGAACCATCGTGGCGCCCGCCACCATCCTGGGCACCGTCCTCACCCTGGCCGCCATCATCCTGGCCACCCTGCCCTGGCCCCGGGGCGCTTTCCGGAGGTAGTGGCCGGTAGGCTAGGACACGCAGCTTTCTGCAATCTTTCCTTCGCACGCCCGCCCGGCCGCCAGCGGTGATTCGCCATCGGTGGTCCCGGCGGCCAGATAACCCGCGGACCGCACCCAGCGGCCCTGTAGAAATTGGAGTTCCACCATGGCAGCAAAATCCGTTCTCGACCAGGTCATCTCCCTCTCCAAGCGGAGGGGCTTCGTGTTCCAGGCCGGTGAGATCTACGGTGGTTCGCGTTCTGCCTGGGACTACGGGCCCCTCGGTGCGGAGCTGAAGGAAAACATCAAGCGCCAGTGGTGGCAGTCCATGGTCCGCGGCCGCGAAGACGTGGTGGGCCTGGACTCCTCGGTCATCCTGCCCCGCCAGGTATGGGAAGCCTCCGGCCACGTCGACGTGTTCTCCGACCCGCTGGTGGAGTGCCTGTCCTGCCACAAGCGCTACCGCGCGGACCACCTCGAGGAAGAATACGAGGAAAAGAAGGGCCGCCCCGCCGAGAACGGCCTGAAGGACATCGCCTGCGCCAACTGCGGAACCCGCGGCGAATGGACCGAACCCCAGGAGTTCTCCGGCCTGCTCAAGACCTTCCTCGGCCCCGTCGCCAGCGAAGAAGGCATGCACTACCTGCGCCCGGAAACGGCCCAGGGCATCTTTGTGAACTTCAGCAACGTGCTCACCACGTCCCGCAAGAAGCCGCCGTTCGGCATCGGCCAGATCGGCAAGTCCTTCCGCAACGAGATCACGCCCGGAAACTTCATCTTCCGCACCCGTGAATTCGAGCAGATGGAAATGGAATTCTTCGTCGAGCCCGGCACGGACGAAGAATGGCACCAGTACTGGATG
>DATCVX010000298.1:0-1690 GCA_036566705.1 Arthrobacter sp.
CCGGATCAGGTCAAGCGGTCGGCTCTGACGCCCTCTCAGCCCGGCCGCTTTATGACAGCTGCCACGGGCTCCCGCAGTACCTGCCCAGTTTAGAGGAACTACTCTGGTTTCCATGAACCACGCCCTTTCCAACAGCACCGCCCTTTCCAACACCGCTATCCGGTCCGACGCCCTCAGCAGCGCCCGGCTGTACTTGTGCACGGATGCGCGAAAGGACCGCGGCGACTTCGCCGGGTTTGTGGATGCGGCCTTCGCTGGCGGCGTGGACATCATCCAGCTCCGCGACAAGGCCATCGAGGCGGCTGAGGAACTTGAGCTGCTGGCAGTACTGAGGGAGGCCGCCGAGCGCCACGGGCGGCTGTGGGCCGTGAACGACCGCGCCGACATCGCCGTGCTGTCGGGGGCGCCGGTCTTCCACGTGGGCCAAAAGGACCTTCCGCTTGCTGCGGCACGCTCGTTCATCAGGGACTCCGGCGTCATCGGGCTGTCCACGCACACCACCGGGCAGATCGACGGCGCCATCACCGCGTCCGTGGCGGGCACCGGCGGGCCCGGCGGACTCGACTATTTCTGTGTGGGACCAGTGTGGGCCACACCCACCAAACCCGGCCGGGCCGCCGTCGGGCTTGATCTTGTGAAGTATGCGGCCGAAGCGGCCACGCAGGCTGCGTCCGCTCCCGGCGGGAACACGGTGCCGTGGTTCGCCATCGGGGGCGTTGACCTGGGCAACGTTGAGCAGGTGGTGGAAGCCGGTGCCAGCAGGGTTGTGGTGGTCCGGGCCATCACCGAAGCCGAAGACCCCGCCGCGGCGGCGTCGGCGCTCCTTGCGGCCCTGGACGCCGCCAACTCCTAGGACTGCGGGCCGGCCGGACCGATTGCGTGCACTATCGGCGAAAATCGGGCTACCCTGATTTTCGTGTCACATCATCGGCTGGCCCCTAATGTCCACGAGCACACCAATGCCCTCGAGGAGGCACTGGGCGCGCTGCGGACCGAACTGGAACTGCCGGGCGCCTATCCCACAGATGCCGTCCGTGATGCCGAGGCCGCCGTCGCATCCCGCCAGCTTCCGGACGCCGACCTGACCGGCGTTGACTTCCTCACCATCGATCCGGAGTCGTCCACCGACCTTGACCAGGCGCTGTTCATTGAGCCGGCAGGCAGCGGCTACCGCGTTCTCTACGCCATCGCCGACGTTCCCGCCTTCGTAGCGCCCGGCGGTCCGCTGGACGCCGAGACCCGCCGCCGGGGACAGACGTTCTACGCGCCGGACGGCCGAATCCCGCTGCATCCGGAGGTCATCAGCGAGGGGGCCGGCAGCCTCCTGGCAGGCCAGCTCTGCTCCGCCTTTGTCTGGGACTTCCAACTGGACCAGGCCGCCCAGGTGACCACCGTGGCCGTCCAAAGGGCGCGCGTCCGCAGCCGTGCCAAACTCAGCTACAAGGGGGCCCAGGCGGAACTCGACGCCGGAACGGCCTCGCCGGTGCTGAAGCTCCTGAAGGAAGTGGGCCTCAAGCGCGTTGAGCTGGAACGGGAACGCGACGGTGCGAGCCTGAACATGCCCGAGCAGGAGATCGTCCAGCTTCCCGACGGCGGCTACCGGATCGCCGCGGCTCCGCAGCTCCCCGTGGAGGACTGGAATGCCCAGATCTCGCTGATGACCGGAATGGCCGCCGCCACGCTGATGCTC
>DATCVX010000299.1:0-5520 GCA_036566705.1 Arthrobacter sp.
ATCCTCCATTGTCGTGGACTGTCTGTCCGGTTGGTAACTCTGTCGATTGCGCATCCGGATGGCTGGCACCCGGAAGATTGCTGCGGCGGAGATGGAGCATTTCCGTCACATGGTCTTGATTCTAGGGGGCTGCTACTCGTCCAGCATTTCCGGCGTCACATTGGCGTCCGTACCCGGGATGCCCAGGTCGAGGGCGCGTTTGTCGGCCATGGCCAGCAACCGGCGGATCCGGCCGGCGATGGCGTCCTTGGTCATGACCGGGTCAGCCAGCCGGCCGAGTTCGTCCAAGCTGGCCTGCTTGTGCGCGACGCGGAGTTCACCCGCGTATTTGAGGTGGTCCGGGACGTCGTCCCCCAGGATCTCCAGGGCACGGTCCACGCGCGCGCCCGCGGCCACGGCGGCCTGCGCGGAGCGCCTGAGGTTGGCGTCGTCGAAGTTGGCCAGCCGGTTGGCGGTGGCCCTGACCTCCTTGCGCATCCGGCGCTCCTCCCACACCATCAGGGCGTCGTGGGCACCCATCCGGGTGAGGAGGGCGGCGATGGTGTCGCCGTCGCGGATCACCACGCGGTCAACTCCCCTGACTTCGCGGGCCTTGGCCTGGATGCCGAGCCGCCGGGCCGCGCCGACCAGCGCCAGTGCCGATTCAGGTCCGGGGCAGGTGACTTCCAGGGAGGAGGACCTGCCGGGCTCAGTCAGGGACCCGTGGGAGAGGAAGGCGCCCCGCCACACGGCTTCGGCGTCCGCTGCGGAGCCGTTGACGACGGCGGACGGCAGGCCCCGGACGGGACGGCCGCGGCCGTCCAGGAGTCCTGTCTGCCGGGCCAGGGCTTCACCGTCGCGCACCACGCGGACCACGTAGCGGCTGCCCTTGCGCAGCCCGCCGCCGGAGACAACGATGATCTCGCTCTGGTGTCCGTAGACCTCCGCGATGGCGGCACGGAGGCGCCGCGCCGTGGACGCCAGGTCCACTTCGGCTTCGATCACGATCCGGCCGGAGATGATGTGCAGGCCGCCGGCGAACCGGAGCATCGCAGAAACTTCGGCCTTGCGGACCGAAGATTTCTTGATGTCCAGACGGGACAGTTCTTCCTTGACTGATGCTGTCAGTGCCATGGCACCTTCCTAACTGTTCCCAAAAATGTCGTGGTACGCCGTTGCCAGACGCAAGGGGTCATGGACGGGTCGGCGGCCCGACGCCCCTACTTTACCCAAGACAACCTCGGCCCCGAGCATCCCCGCGGCCTTTTCGAATTCCTGCCGGTCGGGGACGGACGCCGGATCGGCGAGCACAACGTCGACGCTGAAGTCCGGGGCATATTTTCGCAGGGCATGGAGGTGGTCGGCGGCGCTCATGCCGGACGTCTCCTTGGTGTCAGTTGCCAGGTTCATGGTCAAGCAGCGTTTGGCGGCCGTACCGCACAGGGCCTGGCGCATTTCCGGCAGCAACAGGTGCGGCAGCACCGAGGTGTACCAGGATCCGGGCCCCAGGATGACCCAGTCGGCCAGTTCGATGGCTGTCAGGGCTTCAACGCAGGCGGGAGCGGCTTCGGGCAGCAGCCGGACGTGTTCCAGCGAACCGGCCACGGCACAGCGGGCCTGGCCACGGACGGTCTGCAGGGCCGACGTGCCGTCCGGGGCGGTGACGCGGATGTCTCCTTCAATGGTGAGGGGCACGGTGGACATCGGCAGCACCTGGCCCCGTGCGCCCAGCAGGGCGCCGGCCCATTTCAGGCCCGCGACGGCGTCGCCCAGGAGTTCCCACAGCGTGACGATGAGCAGGTTCCCCATCGCGTGTTCGTCCAGCGACCCGCCCCGGCCCTTACCAGGCTGGAAGCGGTGCTGCATCACGTCGCGCCACGTACGGCCCCAGTCGGTGTCGTCGCACAGCGCGGAAAGCGCCATGCGCAAATCCCCCGGCGGCAGCACGCCGTACTCCTCGCGCAGGCGCCCGGACGATCCGCCGTCGTCCGCCACTGTGACGATCGCGGTGAGTTCGGAGGTCAGCAGCCGCAGGGCGGAAAGCGAAGCGGACAGGCCGTGGCCGCCACCGAGCGCCACGACGGTGGGGCCCTTGTCCTGCTGGCTGGCTCCCGTTCCTCCCGACGGCGGAATCAGCGGCAGCGGGCCGGTTAGCAACCCCATTACTCGCGGCCCAGGTCCCGGTGGGTGGTTGTCACGGTGACCCTCGGATATTGGGCCAGTTTCTTGGAAAGCTCGACGGCGACGGCCACCGACCGGTGCTTCCCGCCGGTGCAGCCCACGGCGATCGTGGCGTAGTGCTTGTTTTCGCGCCGGTAGCCGTCCAGGACAGGTTCCAGGGCCAGGACGTAACGGTCCACGAAGTTCTTGACTCCTTCGGCCTCCAGCACGTAGTCGCTGACGTCTTTGTCCAGGCCGGTATGCGGGCGCAGCTGGGGCACCCAGTGCGGGTTCGGGATGAAGCGGACGTCGGCAACGTAGTTGGCATCGACGGGGAGGCCGTATTTGAAGCCGAAGCTCATGACGTTGAGCCGAAGCGCCACCGGGCCGGTTTCGCTGAAGAGTTCGGTGATGGCCGTCGCCAGTCCATGGACATTGTAGGTGGAGGTGTCGAGGACGACGTCGGCGCTGTCCCGCAGCTCCTTCAACAGCTCACGCTCGGCTGCTATGCCGTCAAGGATCCGGCCGCCCTCCTGCAGGGGATGCGGCCGGCGGCCCTGTTCGAAACGGCGGACCAGGACGTTGTCGTTCGCGTCCAGGAACAGTACACGGAACGTGACTCCGCTGGCGGCCAGCGCACCGAGGGCGGCGCGGATATCGGCGAAGAGTCCTTTACTGCGGACGTCCATCACCACAGCCAGCCGCGGAATGGACTGGGGCGCGTGCGACACCAGCTCCGCGAGGGTGCCCAGCATCTGCGGCGGGAGGTTCTCCACGACGTACCAGCCGTGGTCCTCCAACGCGTCAGAAGCCGTGCTGCGTCCCGCCCCGGACATTCCGGTGACCACCAGCAGTTCCGCTTCGAGGGGCTTGACCGGCGTCAGCCCGTCCTGCTCCGTCCCGGATCCCGCCGTTGTGTCTGCCATTGATTCCGCCCCGTTCCTGTCCGCAAGTTGGCGGGGAGCCGCAACCGCGGAATCCCCGACCCTTACCCTAGCTAAGTTTCGAGGATTTCGCCGGTAGTCATGTTCACCGCCGGGACCAGTTCCACGGTCTCGGCGTCGGAGCTGAAGTGGGCCACGATGGCAGCGGCCAGCGCAGGACCGATGCCCTTTGCTTCCGAGAGCTGCTCGACCGAGGCCGACCTGATCCCCTTCACCGTTCCGAAGTGGTCAAGCAAGGCCTTTCGCTTGGACTCCCCCAGCCCTGGCACGCCGTCCAGGACGGAGACTGTCATCGCCTTCCCGCGCTTCTGGCGGTGGAAGGTGATGGCGAAGCGGTGGGCCTCATCCCGGATGCGCTGCAACAGGTAAAGTCCCGCAGATGTCCTCGGCAGGATCACCGGGAAGTCGCTGTCCGGCAGCCAGACCTCCTCCAGGCGTTTGGCAAGGCCCACAACGTAGACGTCGTCGATGCCGAGGTCGGCGAGGGCGCGGGCCGCCGCATTGACCTGGGGCTTGCCGCCGTCGACCACAACCAGGTTGGGCGGATACGCGAACTTTGCCCGCGGCGCGGGGGTGGTGGTGTCAAGTACTGCCGCGTCAGCCGCCGCATTCAGGGCAGCCTGGTGCCCGGCCAGGGCGGACGCTTCCATATGGGCCGTTTTGTCCGTGAGGTAGTGCCGGAAGCGCCTGGTCAGGACATCGTGCATGGCCGCGGTGTCATCGGTCGCGGCGGCGCCGGTGACGGAAAACTTGCGGTAGTCGGACTTCTTGGGCAGGCCGTCCTCGACGACCACCATGGAAGCCACGACGTTGGTGCCCTGGACGTGGGAGACGTCGTAGCATTCGATGCGCATGAGCGCCACCGGAAGGTCGAGCGCTTCCTGGAGTTCCTGGAGGGCCTGGGAACGGACGGTGAGGTCACCGGCGCGCCTGGTCTTGTGCAGTTTGAGGGCATGCTCGGCGTTTTCGCGGACCGTGGACATCAGTGCCGCCTTGTCGCCGCGCTGCGGGACCCGAATGTCGACTTTCGCGCCCCGCAGGCCGCCCAGCCATTGCGTCAGTTCGGTGTGGTTGCTGGGGACGACCGGAACCAGCACTTCCCGCGGGAGCCGGCCGTGGCTGTCCCCGTCCTCGCCATAGACCTGCTGGAGCAGGTGCTCCACGAGATCCGGAGGGGTGGAATCCTCGACTTTTTCGACCACCCAGCCACGCTGGCCCCGGACCCGTCCGCCCCTGACGTGGAATACCTGCACGGCCGCTTCCAGCTCGTCTTCGTAGAGGGCGAAAACATCGGCGTCCGTGTCCTCGGCAAGTACCACGGCGTTCCGCTCAAAGACCTTGCGCAGGGCGGCGATGTCGTCACGCAGGCGTGCGGCGCGCTCGTAGTCGAGCTCGGCCACGGCGCCCGCCATTTCCTTTTCCAGCCGCGAGATGAAGCGTTTGGCTTCGCCGCCCATAAAGGCGCAGAAATCCTCGGCCAGCGCCCGGTGGTCCTCCGGGGAGATCCGGCCCACGCAGGGCGCCGAGCACTTGTCGATATACCCCAGGAGGCAGGGCCGGCCGCTGGCCTGTGCACGCTTGAGGACCCCGGCCGAGCAGCTGCGGACCGGGAAAACACGCAGCAGCGTATCCATCGTTTCCCGGATGGCGCCGGCGGTGTAGGGGCCGAAGTAGCGTGTGCCCTTGCGCCTGTCGCCGCGCATCACCTGGACCCTGGGCAGCTTTTCGCTCATGGTGAGTGCCAGGTACGGGTACGTCTTGTCGTCCCGGAAGACCACGTTGAAGCGCGGCTTGAATTCCTTGATCCAGGTGTATTCGAGCTGCAGCGACTCCAGCTCACTGCCCACGACGGTCCACTCGACGCTGGAGGCCGCGTGCACCATGGCATAGGTTTTGGGCAGCAGGCCCGCCGGGTTCGCGAAGTAGGAGTTCAGCCGGGAACGGAGGCTTTTGGCTTTGCCGACGTAGATGACCCGGCCGTGGGGGTCGCGGAACCTGTAGACCCCCGGGTTGGTGGGAATTTCTCCCGTTTGGGGCCGGTAACTTGCTGGATTTGCCACCTATCCAGTCTACTGAGGCGGCGCGGTGGCTTGTGCCACCCGCCGCCTGCGGCCGGCTATTCGGTTGCTTTGCTCTGGTTGTAGCTGGTGGAGCGTTCCTGCCCGCTGAGTTCGGCGATGGCATCCATGATGCGGTCTGTCACCTGGCGGCGGGCGGGCAGGGAGTGGTCCGGTCCGGTCTTGTCGAAGTAGAGCGGCTCGCCCACCTTCATGGTGAAGTGATGGGGCCTGAAGCCCTTCTCCCCCGCCGGCTGCAGGTTCTCCGTGCCGATCAGGCCGACGGGGACCACGGGGGCCCCGGTTGCCAGGGCAAGCCAGCCCACGCCGGTGCGGCCGCGGTAGAGGATGCCGTCCCGCGACCGTGTGCCTTCAGGGTA
>DATCVX010000300.1:0-28596 GCA_036566705.1 Arthrobacter sp.
GAGGGTGGGGGATTCGGCGCGGGTCACCGTGTACGCGTCCACTGTCCCGGGGAAGTCAGCGGAGACGGTGCCGGAGTAGATCCCGCTCACGCCGTCCGGCCATTCCACTGTCGCCGAGACCGCGACACCGTCAGCGTCCCGGGTCACGGACCCGGAGAAGAGCTGAGACGGGTCACGGGCGAGCTGCAGCAGCGCAGCCTGAAGGTCCGCTTCCAACTCGTTGAGGCGTTCGGCGTTCAGGGGCGTGTTGCCCAGGACCCCGTTGGCCCAGTTGCGTTTCGGCATCAGATGTTCCCTCCAAGGTCACGGACGGCTTGTTTCAGTGCGGCAATGTCGTCGGCCTGCTGCTGGACCACTGGCAGCAGC
This sequence comes from Arthrobacter sp., assembly GCA_036566705.1. Classification (GTDB taxonomy): domain Bacteria; phylum Actinomycetota; class Actinomycetes; order Actinomycetales; family Micrococcaceae; genus Arthrobacter. Next base: position 367 of record DATCVX010000300.1, read on the forward strand.
GCCACACCGAGGAGGTCGTACCGGACGCCGTCGATCTCGCCGCCGTAGCGGGTCACGATCTCTGGGAGGTGCTGGTCGACTTCCTCAGCGATCAGGCCGAACTCGTTCTTGGCGCCCTCGAACATCTGCGGCGGGCCCTCTGCCCGTTCGCCCGTCTCTGGGTCTTCCGGGTACTTGTAGGTGGCCTTGCGGTCGTACACCACCGGCCGGAGGTTGAGCACGGCAGCCGGGGCGGTGGCGGCGTCTCGGACGTTTTCCTTGTACTTGATCGAGGAGGTGTTCCGTCCGAAGTGGAACCCGCCGTCGTTGCCGACCCAGAGGGCGTAGAACTCCGTGCCGCTCACGGTGTTTGTCCACCCGTACTGGGAGCCTTCGGCCTGGGCGGCGCTGGCCGCGTTCACTGCATTGGTGGCGTTGGCCACGGCGCTGGTGATGTCCCCGCCCGGGTGGGTGTGGGAGGACGGAGGGAAGGTGCTTGGTTTGCCGGCGAGGCTCGACCATGTGGCCACCTGCGCGCCGACCTGCACCCACGTGGACCCGACCAGCACCTCCACGCCGTAGGATCCGGGGGAGGTCTGCTGCAGCGCTCCGAATCGGGCCACCGCTGCAGTGCCGCTGGCGTCGTAGGCGGTGAACGCGCCCGTCGCCGGATCCACCTGCACGCCTAGGGTGCCGTCCTGGCGCTTGAACTGCATCTGCCCATTGACCAGAACGCCATCAGGGATGACGCCGATGCCGGCGGTGGCGAGGATGTTAGCGGCGGCGAACTGCTGGACCTGCCGTTCGAGGTCCTTGATCCGGCGGATCAGGGAGTCATCGGAGGGGAACTGGGAGCCGGGGAGACCGGGCTGGGTCATTAGTCGATCCCTTCAATGTTGGTGACGTCGATCAGCGGTGTGATCTCGCTGTTGGTGAGTTCCCAGCCGACGGCGCGGGCGGTGCCGCTGATCCCGTCCGGCCACGCGGGGGCGGTCAGGTCGAAGCCGACGTCGTCGCCGATGAACCAGTCCTTGCCCAGCTTCGGTGCTTCGTCACGGTTCGCTGTGAGGGTGAGCGCGACGGTGCCGTCTTTCATGGCGGCCAGAGCCCTCTGGGCGTGGGAGGTGAGGGTTTCGTTGGCGCTGATGTTCGTGTCGGGCGCCCACCGGTATTCGAACCGGGGCCGGAGGTCTGCGGTGTTGGTTTGGTGCGGGGACTGGGGCCGGGCGTCGTCCACGCCGGAGGAGACCGCCATGACGTCGTTTGCGCCCTCGTCCGCCCCGTACCCTTCGGTGAGTTCAGCGGAGGTCACGGATCCGGGCAGGTAGAACTGCGCGGCCGGGCCCAGCCCTGCAGGGGGAGGGGAGCCGATGCGGTCGCCGACGTAGAGCACGAGGCCGAGCCGCTGCGCATCCACCCACTCCCACCCGACGGTCCATTCCGGGCCGCCGAGCATGCCCGACAGCTCTGTGAGGACCGAGTAGAGGGTCTTGTCCTCCGCGTCGGTGTACTCCTTGCCCCGCGCCTCACCGAGCCCGCCGACGATCTGCACTCGGATGGGCAGTGCACGTTTGGTGAGGCTGCTCTTCGCATAGGTCTCTACGAGGGTTTGCACGATGGTGTTCTGCGGAATCCCAGCGAACATGATGTTCCCGACGTAGACGCGGTCGAAGTACCCCTCGGCGGTGACGAGGGAGAGTTTCACGTCATCGTTGCTGGACGTGACGCGGCGGATGACCATGCCGCCCCAGAGCGGTCGGCGGTTGTTGTTCTCGTCCGCCTCGTCCAGTGCCACGAGGAACACGGCGCCCTTCCGCGTGGCCTGCCGCCAGTTCGCCGGCGGCCGGGACGGGTCACCTGGGTCGTTCGGGTCACCCAGAGGCAGTGACGCCGTCTGCGATTCGTACCGCATCAGCGTCTGCTTCAGCGACCCATCAACCTTGAGGGTGGGAAGGTCAGCGATGATGCTCCCATCGTTCGCGTTTACCGAAACCCATGAGAGCATCGCCGCCTCCTTCTACGTTGTTACTTGCTGGTTGTCTTGTCCTCGGGCGCCAGCAGCGGCAGGTACTTCCGCAGCCAGTCGTTGACGTCCGGGCGCGCCAGCACACGGGTTACGAAAGCCGCGAGCACAGCAGTGGCAACCAGGACGCCGTTCAGCGCGGGGAACACCCACGCCGGCAGCGCCACCTCGTATGGCTTCAGCAGCTCAATGAGCAGAGCCGCGATGCCATTGACGATGGGGATGAGGGCGAGGATTGCCGCGAAGGTGCGGGCCACCGCCGACCAAGGGTTGCGTTCCTGCGTGGACAGGGGGAGATGATCAGCCATGGGTTGGCTCCTTACTTGAACGGGTGGACGATGACAGCGGCGTCGATGGAGGACACATAGGCGGTCTCCACCGTTGAGGTCAGTTCGATCTTGATGACCGTTCCTGCCTGGACCTTCCACTTCGCCGCGACGAGACCGTTGAATTTCCCATCGCGGGTGCCGTCGATCTGGAACGGGTAGTAACCGGATGGGTTCTTGCCCTTCTCCACGATCAGGAAGCGGCCGGTAATGCGCTCCCCATCGGGCAGCCCGGTCCCGGCGATATAGGCGTCGATGTCGTATGTGCCGACACCGCCCACTGCGAAGTTCATGTGGGTTGCGTTGGAGGCGTCGGTGGTGATGACGGCCGGGCTGCCCTTGGCGAGACGGCGGTTCATCTTGGGGGACACGACACGGTGCAGGACTGCAGGCATTTCGGTTTCCTTCGCGGCATGGACGGGAGCAGACTGGGCCTTGATGGCGTAGTCGGAGTTGAGGTTCCCGTAGAGGTACGGGGTGGGGTCGATCCGGCCACGCCAGCCGTCCCACTGGTTGGGGGTGTTCGACGCGAACATGCCCAGGTGCAGGTGCTGCGCGGTGGACGCCCCGGAGTTCCCCGACCGGGCGATGACTTGCCCCTTCTTCACGGTCGCGCCGTTGCGCACCAGGATCTCGGACAGGTGCAGGTACTCGGCCCACACCCCGTAGTCCTCGATGCGGTGCAGGATGGCGTTGCCGCCGCCGGAGAGCAGGTAGTGGCTGGTGGCGTCTCCGGCGAACTCGATGACGCCGTCGGCGATCGCCTCGACCGGGTCCCCGATCAGGCAGCCGTAGTCGATGCCGTTGTGCCCGAACCAGCCGATGGAATGGTAGAAACCGCCGGGGATGTCCACGATGCCGTCCCCGTCCCAGTCATCGAACTCCATCCCCCAGGGCTGGGTGATAGGGCGCGAGGTGGGCAGAGTGAATCCGCTCATGGGGTGACTCCTATGGGTGGTCCTGGGTCGGTGCGGCAGACGCCGCCGTCCTCGGTGGTGCCGTCGGTGTAGGTGATGAGCCAGCGGGCGTCGTCGCCGCAGTACACGGACTTGACGCCCCTGCCGTCGGCCCCTGCCGGGCCTGCGGGGCCTTGCGATCCTGCTGGTCCAGCCGGACCGGGGACGGTTGAGTCAGCACCTGGGGGTCCGGCCGGGCCGGCTGGTCCCGCTGGGCCTTCAGGTCCTTGCGGGCCCTGAGGCCCTACGGGGCCTGCCGCTCCGGGGGTGCCGGGGGTGCCTGGTTGGCCGTCTTCCCCGCCGAGACCCAGCAGGCCGCGGACGCCGGTGTCACCCTTGGGGCCTTGTGGTCCTTCGGGTCCGGAAGGGCCCTGTGGGCCGGCTTCACCTTGGGGGCCGGGGAGACCGTCGTTGCCCTTATCACCCTTGGGCCCGGGCAGCGCCTCGGTCGGGGTTTCCTGCACCTTGTCGGCCTTCGCGCACAGGTCGCGGTCCTGCACCAGCAACTTGCCTTGCTCCTGGCACACCCGCTGGATGTCCTGCGCCAGCGTCTGCGTGTTCGCCTGAGCGGTGTTCTTGTCAGCCGTGGCAGAGACCTTGTCATAGACGAGGATCCCGACGCCGGCCAGGACAGCAAGCAGGCACATGACGACGGCGAGGAACATCAGCCAGCGGGGCGGGAAACCTAGCCGTTCTCTATGCTCGTTCACGCTGGGTCCTCCTCGTCGTCCCGGCCTTCGGCTTTCCTGAGGTCTGCGCGGAGGTCGCGGTTCTCCTTCCGGAGAGCGGCGATGTCTTCGCGGAGGGCCTTCTGAATTTCCGCGTCGATCTTGCGGAAGATGAGGTAGAGGCCAAGGGCTCCACCGGTCGACAGCAGGACGCCGCCGACGGTTTTGATGAGTTCCAGTACCTGGGGGTCCACACTGCTGTTCCTCCTGGGCCTGCTAGACCGGCCAGCTGCCCTTGACGGGCAGTACGTTTCCGCTGGCGAGTGAACCGGTGCGGTAGGTGTCAGGGCTGCCGACGACGCCATTACTGCCGATGGTCAGTTCGACGGCGGCCGCTCCTGTGCTGGAGACGTTGGCGCCGAGGAAAGCATTGGCGGACGGGCGGAAGCCGACGGGGATGGTGAGGATTGAGGACCAGTCCGCTCCGCTGCCGAGGGTGACTGCACCTTCGAGGAACACGCGGTTGCCGTAGCGGTAGACCTTGGGGGCGTAGCCTGCGGTTGCTGCCCACCCGGTGCTGAAGCTGGTCACGGTCGCGCTGGTTTCGTAGTAGTCGCCGAGGGACCACGCCGCGCCGTCCCAGACGTCGGCCGGGCGGCGGGCCAAGTCCATGCGGCGCACGGCCAGCCCGTCGTACTTCGTGAGGGCATCGCGCTCAGCCTGCGAGTACACCGGGAGGATCCCGCCCGCGCCGACGAACCGGGCCGGGTTCACGGCCACGGTGGGGGAGCCGGCGCCCGTCTTCGGCACGGTGATGGTCCCGAGGAGGAACGACCGGGCGGGAAGATCTGGTGCGGTGGGTGTGGCACTCGGAGTGCCCGCCAAGTAGCCAACGTTGGCGGTGAGCGCTCCGGATCCGTCGCCCGCGGATGAGTCATTGATCTGGACGTAGACGATGTCTTTCCGGTCATAGGTCACGTCCGAGGCGGTGACTGCGCCGGTGACGTCAGCGTCCGTAGCCCACCCGTACATGCCCTGGTGGGTGGTCGCGCCGGGGTCGATCATCGCTGAGCAGGGCTTGAGCGTCCACGTCGTGGTCGTTGCCACCAGCACGGTGGATGATGTGTCCACGCGGAAGCCGGAGCGGCCCCCGAGCGGGCGGCCGGCGCCGCCGCCGTACAGGGCGGCTTTCGCCTGGCGTTCCTGCTTGGCGGTGATGGCGACCCCGTCCGGGGCGAGGAAAGTAATCGTCATGTCAGCTCCATGCAGGTTTCGTGGTGACGGTCAGCAATGCCGTGGGGGAGTAGTTCTGTGCCGAGAAGGCGATGTCGTTGTCCCCCGGGTCGAGGGAGAACCAGCCGCGGGAAGTCACGTAGCCGGATCGGGCGGACTGGCCCTGGGCGAGGACTTCGCGGCGGTCCATGTCGACCGTGACGAACTCGCCCGCCGCCAGTTCAAGGGCGTTCGCGAATGTCAGAGATTGCTGCTTGCCGATGTGGGTTGCTGCCCAGCCGCCGGCGGGGACTGGCCCATCGATCCGCAGCCAGACCGGGGCCTGCTCGTTGCCCTCGTTCCGGATCCGGATCACGCCCGTGCCGGAAACACCGGTCCAAGTCCTCGGCCACATCGATGGGCGGATGAGGCCACCGCTGGAGAACGGCAGCAGCGTCGAGTCCGTGACGAGATCCCCGTACTTGCGCGGGTCAGGTGCCCCGAGCAGCACCGAGTACGAGGCGGTGGTGTCCGTGATGGGTGTGATCACGACTGCGCCCTGGCGCTTGACCATCATGTTCCGCACTTGCCCGGACTCCGAGACCAGCATCTGGAACAACCGCAGCGTGACAGCGGCGTTGAGCATGTCCCGCGACTCGTCCAGCAGGGCGAGGTTCGGGGCGGTGATGTTCCCCTCGATGGTCAGAAACCTCGGAGTGTAGAACCCTTCCGTGGTGGTGGCGCCGTGCCCGCGGGCGCGTTGCGTGAACTCGGTGGTGGAGGCGGTCGATCCGTCCCAGCCTTCGAACTTGTTCACGGACCACTTCACGCCACGCTCATCCCACTGCCCCAACACCAGACCGCCGAGCGAAATCAACCGTCCGGCGGTCCCGGTGGCGAAGCCTGGGTAGAGGGAGGGGCTGGGGAACGTTATCGGACTCGGATAAGGCATCCCAGCCTCCTCTTCTCTTTAGGTGCCGAGCATCCGTTGCCGCCGTGCCACTTCGTGGCCGGTAGCTACGGGGTTCGACTGGTCGTAGATGTTCCAGTGGTGGGTGTCTCCGCCTCGCTGGACAGCCGCTGCGGAAGATCCCCATGCCATGGCGCTGGCCGGGAGGGACTGGACCTGCCCGTACCCGCCGGCCAGTGATTTCGACGGGGCCGGGAGGTGCTGCAACTGGGCCCGGAAGGCGTAGACGGCGCGTTGGCCGCCCATGCGCCGGACCTCGTCCGCGGTGAAGACGTGCTCCCCGTTGGACGCGAGCATCGGAACCTCGTCCGAGGTCGACGTGCCTGGCCCGTATACGGCGCCACCACCGGCCCGCTTGATCGGCTTCCCGCCAAGCGCCTGCCGGAGGGCGTTCTCCATACCGAGACCGATTTGCAGCATGGCCTTGGAGATCGCGCCCTCCTGCCGCTCGAGGCTCTTCACGTTGGCGGCAGCGCCGTTCACGCCTCCTCGATACAGGGAGTCCGTGACAGCGTTACCGGCCGACAGTGAAGCGGCGTTGATCGCGCCCATGGTGTTGTTCAAGTCCTTCACCTGCGCCGACGACGCCTGCAGCAGCGAGTCCGCCGCCTGCGTCCCGGCCGTAGTGCCGAGCGCCGCGACTTCCTGCACGATGGCCCCTGAGAACCCCTTCTGCTGGAGCCGCTTCAGCTTCCCGGCGAAGCCCTGCACCTTGGCGAGGAACCCCTTCGCCTCAGCGATGGTGTTAGCCACGGCACCGGCCCCGAACAGGCCCTGCCGCTGCGCCGTCTTTCCGATGCTGAACTCCCCGGACAAGGCGTTGGCGACGTTCCCGCGAATCTGCGTAAGATCCGCGAGCTTGTCCTTGGCCTTGTCGAGGCTCTTTCCCAGCGCGTCCGAGCGTGCGTGCAGCGTCTTGAGTGTTGCCTCAGACCGGCCGGAAACGGCGTACAGGTTCCGGATGGAACCCTTGCCCACTTTCCCGCTGTCAGCCAAGCTGGTGAGCTTGTCCGCGAACGAGTACGAGCTGGACAGCGAATCAGCAACCGAACGGTAGCCATTGCCCCGCCGGTTATCCCTGTCCATGTCCAGCAAGGAGTCCCGCCGGAACTCCTGCAACTCCGCAAGTTTTTGACGCTGTTCAGCAGAGAGCTTGGCCCGCTTCTTGGCCGCCGCCTGAGCCTCCCGGTAAAGCCGGTTCGCTCTCGCGTTGGCCGACTCACCCAGATGCCCGGCTGCACCACCGGAAGCGAACTTGGGAAGGTCGCCCGCCATGAGCAGATCCCGGAAGCGGTACACCGCAGCCTGGCCGCCCAGCTTCTGCACCTCGGCAGCTGTCAGCACGTGCTCGCCGTTGGAGAGCATGGCAAGGATCCCGTCCGATGTGCCGGTGCCAGGGCCGCTGATCGCTCCACCCTCGGCAAAAGCCTCCGGCCCCTTGGTCTTGCCGCCACCGCTGTTCTGCACCGAGTCAGACCGCGTGCTCGTGATGATCTCGGCACGGTGGGTCGTGATGTAGATGTTGGCTGTCTTACCGTTGAGCGCGTCCGCCTCGGCCCCAACACCGTGAAGTTTCGCCATGGAGTCGGCATAGTTCTGTATGGCCGTGTCGATCTTGACGCCCTTCGGGATGCCGAGGACCTTGCGCGCCATGGTGTCGGCGGCGCCCCCAGTGATTCCGAACTTTGCGTAGTTCGCGATCAGAGAGTCATAGGTGCCGCGCAGGTTCTTCTGCAGCTCGCCCTGCGACGCGCCATTCGCAGCCATGGCCTGCGCATTCGCGATGCCCGCCTGCGCCAGGCCATCCAGGGCCCGTTTATTGGCCTTGCCGCCCTCGGTCGTGATGTCAAGGTTGGTGCCGTACTTCGCGAGGGACGCGTCCACTGACTCAAGCGCTTCCTGCCACTTGATGGACGCCTCATTCGCCGAGAGCTGCGCGAGACCCGTAGCGAACATCGCATCCAACAGCTTGGACAGAGAGGCCGTCGTACCGTCCGCGTTCAGGCCAATTTCGGCCAGTGCCTTCGCTGCCTCCTCTGATGCCTGCTTCTGGATCTCTGCAGCCGCAGCGCTGTCAGTCTGTGCGCTGCTGACTGCTTGGATGCTGGCCGGAACGGTGCCGAGCGCCCAGTTGAGGAGGTCGGTCCCCTCCACAACCACGCCCAGATCACTGGCCTGCTGGCGGAGACTGTCAAGGTACGCCGGGAAAGACTTGGCAGTCTCCTGGAGGCTGATGCCTTGGGCCTTGCCGGCTTCGGCGATCTGCCGGAACCCCTCAGACGCCTTCTGGAACGCGCCGCCCTTGGCGAGAGTGGTGAGCGTGGTGTCCATACGGCCGAGGCTGGCCCGAGTCTCGTTGATCTGGGAGCTGACTGCGCCGCCGGAGATGCTGTAAACGAAGTCGTTCACGTTGTCGCCGAAGTCGAGATTGTTAACCTCTTTCAGCGCGTCGCCGACGCCGCGGATTTCTTCAGCCATGAAGGCCCCGTTGGAGGAAGCGAAGAAGTCCTTATTGAAGATTTCGTCGGCTGACTTCCCGGACTGGCTCAGTTTGAGGAACGCCTGGGCGGTTTCCTCAAGTGACTTCGTGGCCGGGGTGGCTGCCTTGCTGATTGCGCCCATGATCTGCAGGGTTGCCAGCGCTGCGCCTGCTGCGCCCGCAGCCTTACCGACCGCGCCCAGTGCCCCCGCCAGTTTCGGCGAGGAGGTCTTGAGTTCGTCGAAGGCCTTCCGGGTTTCGACGATCCGGGGGAAAGTGGTCAGGAAGGCGCCGCCCAGCAGGGCGGCTCCGCCGACGATGGCCGCGATGCCGACACCCGCTTGGAGTGCAGGGCCGGGGATCTGTCCGATTGAGTCCACGAAGGAATCGGCTGCCTGGGCCATGCTCCGCAGGACGTCGTTTGCCCCGGATGCAGACTTCAGGAACACAGAGTCGAGGGAGCCGCCGAGCCGTTCCAGATCGCCTGCAAGGTTGTCCTGCTTGGTCGCGGCTGTGACGGCTGCGTACCCGGCGTCGTTGACCTTGTCGGTCCAGTCGGAGATGCCCTTGGCACCCTGCTCGTACAGGACGTTGGCAGCCCGCACGGCATCGGATCCGAAGATGACCTTCATAGCGGCGTTCCGCTGCTCGTCCGAGAGCCCCTTCATGGACTGCTGAAGGATGCCGGCGAACTTGGAAAGCCCAACGAAGTGGCCCTGGGAGTCGTAGGCGTTGATGCCCAGCTCGTGCATCTTCGATGCGGCCTCTGCGCTGTTGGGCGTGAGGGCCTGCAGCATGGTCTTGAACGAGGTGCCAGCGTCCGAACCGATAAGCCCGGCTGAGGCGAAAGCAGCAAGACCGCCCGTGGTTTCCTCAATTGAGAGCCCGGTCGAGGCAGCGATCAGGCCACCCTGCTTCAGGGCCATGCCAAGATCCTGCACGGAGCCCTGCGCCTTGCCAGCGCCCGCTGCCAGAAGGTCGGCCAGGTGTGGGACTTTGTCACCGCTGAGCTTGAACTGGACCATGGCGGTGGCGGCCAACTCGGCAGCATCAGCGACTTGCAGGGACCCAGCCGCGGCCAGATCGAGGGAACCTTTGAGCCCGCCGCCAAGGATCGCCTTCGTGTCCACGCCGGCCTTGGAAAGCTCGGTGATTGCGTCCGCTGCTTCCTTCGCCGAGAACGCGGTATCGGAACCTGCCTTGATGGCAGCTTCTCGAAGGAGCCCCATGTCTGCCGCGCTTGCGTGGGTTGCGGCCTTGACCTCGGACATGGCCTTGTCGAACTCCATGTACGACTTGATGGCCAACCCGATTCCCACCGAGACTGCCGCGCCGAAGCCCAGCAGCGCCTTCCCGGACTGGTCCCACGCTTCCTTGTGCTTACTCGCTGCCTGAGCCATCTGGCCCATGGCAGCAGTCGACTTTGAAGCCGTGTCCTGGCTGGACTTCCCCACCTCGGAGGCAGCCTTGGAGGCTGACTGCATCTGCTTCCGGAAGTCGCCGATCTCGGCCCGGATCCGGACCACCACGGAGCGTTCAGCCACCGGGACCTCCAAACAGTATTGAGTTGTGGTTTGATGTGGGGATGACTAAGGGGACGCAGACAGCACCAGGCCACATGCTGATTCGGGGCGGGGTGATCCTGGCTGTGCTTGGGGTGATTTTTGCCCTGATGATCCGGCCCGCTGGCGGGGCAGCGTTCCCGGCGTTCGGGTTCGGCGTGATCGTCGTCGGGCTACTGCTCGTCGGCCTCGGCTACCTGCAGCGGATCGCCGCCCGCCGTTAGTCCCAGTCCGCCCTTTGGTGAAGGCTGATCTTCTGCCCCGGGAACCGTTCGGTTTTGTCGTTCGCCTGGAATGACTCGAGCGCTTCGCAGGCATGGCAGATCTCTTCGGCGCTGACCTCGTGGCGGCCGAGGTTGTGATCCCCTCGGGTTACGGAGGAGTGGAGCCCGCAACCGGGGCACAGCCCGTCCTCGTACGCCCTGAGGGCGAGAGCCATGCACCGGTCGCGGTAGGTCCACGTTCCGTCATCCTTGCGGCCGCGCAGCACTGTTTGGGGGACTTTCCAGTCCCTCGCTGTGCGGGCCTCTAGGAGGATGTGGTCCCAGCGTCCGCCTGCGAGGGCTTCGACGATTTTGGGACGGTCACCTGAGGTGCTTCCATAGACGCCCGGCTGTATGCCTGGGAGAGCAGCGCCACTTGCGCGTCACCGATCTTCTTGTAGAGCCTGCGGACCTGTTCAACGCTCATCTTGGGGGCCACCACTGCGGCGGCGATCATCCGGATGGACGATTCACGGTCGATAACGGCGTCCGCCGCTGCGTTGGCGGCGGGCCGGATGAAGGCGTTGATGTCGTTAGCTGCGGTGATCTCCAACCGGCGGCACTTCTCGCGGGCCTCGTCACGTGCCTTGGCCGCCGCCTTGTCGGCTTCGTCTTTCAGATCCTTCCGGACCTGCTCCCTAATGGCTTCCTCGTCAGTGTCCTCCAGAGAGGTCACACGGACGACAAGCCGGGACGCGTACAGGTCGATATTCAGGCGGTCGATGTCTGCACGGATCTCTGCGGCTTCGTCAGCGTCGCCGTAGGAGCGGTCTTCTTCGGGGATCTCTGCGACCTGGCGGAGCTTCGCTTCGAGCTGGTCGATGTCGGCCAGCAGGTCGGCGCGGGCGTAAAGGGTGACGGAACGCTCGGCGCGGTGGGCGCCGTCCAGCCACGCGTCAAGGTCAAGAGTTTCGGGGATGGATTCAGTCATGAGAGTTTCAGGCTCCTGAGTCGGTGGTGCGTCCAGGCTCTGGTGTTGGTGGTGGGTGGCTGGGCGGAGCCTGAATTTACGCCCAGCCACCCGGTCTGTTACGCAGCCGCTACGACTGCGCGTTCGTCCACAAGATCCTGCACAGAGAAGACCTCACGGAACTTCTCGTAACCGGCAGCGGACGGTGCCAGGACCTGCGGGGTGCCGGTGATGACCTCGAAAACGCGGACCTCGTCACCGGCGGCCCAGGCGATCTCGTGGGCCTTCTCGCCGGCGGCGATCTGGCCGATGCGCTCCACGAGGTAGCCGTGGAGGCCCTTCGCGGTGAACGTCGTCCAGGCGGTGTCGTCGGCCGTTTCCTTGAAGCGGAAGAAGTTCATCGCCGCTTCATAGTTCGTCCGGCCCGGGGTCGAGCTGTTGGACGAGGCGCAGTACGCCGGGTCGCTGATCGAGTCGTCACCGGTCGAGCCGAGGCTGAAGTCGGCGGCGGTGATCAGGCAGGAGATGTCCTTGCCGGCGGTGATTTCCGCGACGGTGGGTGCGTGGTAGTTCGCGATGGTGGGAACCCACGCGAGACGCCGGTTGGCGTCAGTGAGCATCTTGGGGCCGAGTGCGACCATGGCTACTTACCTGCTTTCTTGGAAGGCGTTTCGGAAAGGTTGGGGAAGCGGCCGTCAAGCCACGTCTCAGGGACCGGGTTCGGGAGCTTGTTACCCGATTCCTTGTCGTAGACGTAGACGAGCTTCCGCGGGTCGTACTTGAGCCCGGTGTTCTCCGGGATGGCGGGCTCGGTGACTTCCGCGGTTACCTCTGCAGGTGCGGCGGGTTCAGTCACCCTGGTGCTGGTTGCCACGATGGGCCTCCTTAGGTGGTGGTGAGTCGCCACATCAGTGGCATGTAAAACCGGGCCGGGGTGACCTGGTTGTCTAGGAGCGGCCTGTCGCCGCCGGTCGCGCTGTAGCCGTCGGGTTTCACGAACCCGGCCTGTACCGGGAGGTTGGTAAGGGCGAGGCGAACGTCATGGGCGAGGCGCATGCAAGACAGGGCGTCAGCGGCTGCCACGGTGGTTTGGAAGGGCCAGTCAAGGACGCCCATGTCGACCTGCCCGGTGCTGTCCCGTTCGGCTTCGAGGTCCGTGCCGGTGCCGGCGAAGATCACCACGTACGGTTTGATGTATCCGGAGGGGTCCTTGGGGAGGGTGGTGGGGACGAACCCGTCGTAGATGTTCCCGCCGAGTTTGGTGATCGCGTTGATCTGGGTGCGGATCTTGACGTACAGCAGGTACGGGTCAGGTGTTGCCATTTGCGGCCCTCTCTGCGAGCTGCTCCATCGCCTGGACGAACGCCGGCTGCCGGCGGTCCAGAGCCCCGGACATGTACAGGTGCGGTGCCATGCGGCTGGTGCCCTGCTCGACGTAGATCCCGTACGAGGCGGTCGGGCCGATCACCGCCTCATAGGCGCCGCCGCCGTTCGCTGTGGCGTCGGTGCCGATGCTGCCCTTCAGGTTCCCGGTGTCGACCGGGACGAAGTTCTTGGCGTCCGCGGCGATGTCGTGCGCGGTCTTGCGGACGATCATGTTCGCGAGCTTCCCGACTTCCTCACTCGCTGCGGAGTAGGACGCGGAGAGTGCCACGAACTCCGAGGTGTCAATCTCGATGCGGGCCATGATCGCCTCAGTTCTGGGTGAGCGTGTCCGTGCAGATGAGGTCGCGTTCCCACATCAGGGAGCCGTGCTGCACGTCGGTGACGTTGAGGGTCCGGCCGATCAGCAAAGGGTCGGATGAGGCGGTGACTTTGCAGTAGTCGCCGTCCTGCTCCCCGGCCCGGATCTCCGGTGCGTCCATGGGGATGGATACGAGGTAGTCGCGGTCGAACACGGGCTGCTCCGCGGGGAGTGCCCGGTTGGATGCGTTGAGCTTCTGCACATTGGCGGTGCACGTGTGGAAAGGCTCGGGGCCTGCCCAGTCCTCGGGGAGCGGGTACGGTTCGGGGGTGCCGCGGTGGAACCACTGGACCTCGGCGGTGTGCGTCCCGATAGCGGCGGCCCGGTGGTGCTCAGCCCAGTTGGCGGGGATGACCCGCGTGTTCGGCAGCCCTACCACCGGTACTCCACCCCTTCGGGTTTAGCCGGCGGGTAGAGGGGTACGATCTCGAAGAAGGATTCAGCCGCCGCGGCGTCAGCGGCGTCCGCCTCGTCCTCGTAGGTCTGTGCCAGCGCCCGCAGCTCCGCCGAGACTTTGGCGCCGTCCGTGGACCGGTCCTGGGTGCGGATCACCTTCGAGATCAGCACCTCGGACGCGGCCATCACCCGGAGGGCGTTCGCGGCTGCTCGGTTCACGTTGTCCCCGCGCATGGCCAGGAACGCGCCGAGCTGCACGTCACTGAACAGCTGCTCGGCAGGGTCCTCGGCGACGTCAGTGATCAGGAGGCGGATCTGCCCGGTGGGGTCGGTGTAATCGATGGCCACGATGCGCCTCCTGTGAAGTTATGGGTGGTGCCGGGGTGGGGTTGATTTGCCCTATTTGTCACCCCGGCACCGTTGGTGGTGGTTAGCCGCCGTTGGACGCGTACACGCCCGTGGTGAAGCCCTTGTCGATGCCGAAGAAGTTCCGGCCCCGGAACCAGATGGTGTCGTCGTTGAACGAACCCTCTTCGATGGAGATCTGGCCGCCGCCGACGTTCTCGCCCTGATCACGCTTGACGCGGATGTCCACGTTGCCGTCGTGACCTTCGAGGCCGGTGTCGATGATCGACGGAAGGGTGGAGCCCTTGCCCTGGATCAGGGCCCATGCCTTGCCCTGGTTGGCGCCCAGTTCCTTGCCTGCACGGCGGGAGACGAGCAGCGTGACGACGCCGCGGAAGGGGTTGGCGATCTCGGTCTTGGTGACCTTCGAACCAACGGTGACTTCCATGGTGATCTTGTCCGCGTTCAGGATGCGGTTCGCCTCGGACTGCAGGCCGGGGCCCACCAGCAGGACCAGGTTGCTGGTGTCGACCAGGTCGCCGCGGTGGTCCTCACGGAGGGCGAGGACCTTCAGGGCAGCGTCCAGCGACTCTGGCGTCAGCGCGACGTTGTCGACCGTGCCGAAGAACGCCGGATCCCATGCGCCGGCCTCAACAAGCAGCTGCGCGACGGCGGTGTTCTTCGCCTTGACCGCGCCGGATCCCAGCAGGGTGGGGAAGTTGGCGAGGTCAGAGAACACGCGGCGCATGCGCAGTTCGAACGTCAGCCCGTAGGACTTGCCGTACTTCGCGGTGCCGTGGTCGAGGTCGGTCTCGTTGAGGGTTCCGCCCTTGTACTCCTCGCCCTGACGGACGCGCTCGAACTCGTCGCCGGACCACAGGTCGATGAGCTTGTGGCGCTCGAAGTCCGGGGCCGTGGTGTGCGTGAGCACCGGCTCGAACTCGTCGACGGCTGCCTTCTGAGCTGCCACTGCCTTCTTCGTGAAGGCGGCCCCGAGCAGGATCGGGAAGTCCGAAGTGGAGAACGCTTCGGCGACCTCAGCCTGGGCGAGGGGACCACCGGAGCGGCCGGAGCCGAAGAACTTGGCGGCCTCGAAGACCCGCTCTTCGCGAGTCGGGGCTTTCCGCCACCCCTTGTTGTCAAAGATGTCCATTGTCATTCTCCTTACGCCAGGGCGGCGGTGGTCGTGATCTTGCCGAACGGTGCGACCTCAAGGGCGGCGGTGCCGGTGCCCTTTGCGGCGTTGGCGACACCGAAGGGGAAGTTGCCGGTCGAGGTGGCGGTGAGGGTGTTGTCGGCCGGCTTGATGTAGACGATGCCGCCCTCAGCGACAGTGCCGGTCACGGGCACGTCGTAGGAGCCGTCCAGCCAGACCGTGACCTTTTCGCCGACGGCGGCCTTGGTCTGGGCGACGCCGACGTACTGGCCGATCTTGACTGGAGCGCCGGATTCGACTGCCTTGTCAGCGGTCAGGGCGATGTGGCGGTTGTGCGTGTAACGCTGGTTCTTTGCCATGGTCGGGCCTCCTTAGAGCGCGTTGACGACGTCGTCGTCAGTGATTGTCTTGGACTCGGTCGCGTCCGTGTGGCCCACACCTCGTACCGCACCGGCGCCGTTGGCGACCTGCAGTTCGGCGATGGATTCGGCGACGTCGGTGGCCAGTGCTTCGGCGTTCAGGACGCCGTTTTCCTTGACCGGGTAACCCTTGGACAGCCGTGCGGCGGTCTTCGGGGCGCTGATGCCGGCCGCGGTGAATGCGGCTTCCACGACGGCCGCTGCAGCCGCGTCGTTCGCTTCGGTCAGGCCGGACTCGGCGCGGGTGGCGCGTTCGTTGGCGGTGGATACTTCTGCTTCCAGCGCGGTGGTCCGGCTGGACTTTTCGACGAGGTCGGCGTGGACGCTTTCCTCAATCTGAATGGTGGCCATGATTGGCTCCTTTTCATTTTCGGTAACCCCAGCCGGAGCGGATGGGGAATCTTTGGACTCCGTTGCGGGAGCTTCGATGGGCACGTAGCTGGTGACCCTGCGGACCTCGACCAGGTCGCCGGTCAGCTCTGCGGCTGGACCGTTCAGCGTGTAGGCCTGCTGCCACGTCTTGGAGGCGTCAGCGGACTCCTGCTCGAACCACACGTTGGATTCGTCGTAGTCGAGGAGCCATACCCACACGCCGTCGTCCTGGTAGGCGTCCCGGATAGCGGTGGCGATGGACTCGCGGACATCGTTTGCGGTCGCCTCCACTGCGCGGCCGGCGATGGATTCGAGGACCTTCTCGACCTTCCCTCCGCGGCCAGCCACAGTGACGAAGTCGACGCGGTTCAGCGGGTCAGGGTAAAGCTTCTCGACGATGGTGCCCTTACGGCCCTCCGCTTCGCCGATGGTGACGTCCGCGCCGGCGGCGATTGATGTGCCGATGTACTCGGCGAACTCGGTGATGACGTCGCGGTACTGTGATCCGAGCATGGCCTCGGCGACGAGCCGTTCACCGTCCCAATGGGCGTCCTCGGTGAGCACGGCGGCCAGCGTCTTTACCGAGCCTGCGGGTTGTTCCCTGCGCTCTGTGGTCGACATGTGGTCGATATGCATCTGGGTTCCCTTAGCGAACACCTTGTCCGCCGCGGCCTGCTCTAGCAGCGCGGGGGAGTAATAGCCCGAAGAGCCCCAGCCGGGGGTGATGAGCTGGATCAGGAGTTTGCCGGGCCCTGCAGCGGTGCTGAGCGTCCCGGCCTCGTGGATGAGCTTGGCCATTGACAGCCTCCTAGAATGGTTGCGTGGGCCTTGACGACCGGAACGACAATGCGGGCGTGCCTGGGGAGTGCCCCGGGCACGAGTGGAAGGCCAGCCACATTCATTTGCGGGCGACCGGCGCGTCCATGGAGGTCGCGTGTAAGTGGTGCGGGGCTGTGCAGTACGAGCCGTCGTTGAGCGACGGAACCTAGGCAGCCTTCGCGAGCAGGTCCTTCACGGGGACGACGACGTGCGAGTCCCGCCAACCATCGGTCTGCTTGACGGTGGACAGATCCGCCCACGAGACCTTCCCGGACTGCAGCAGCTCGAGGCGCTGGGCGCCCATGATGTCCCGCTGCGTCTCCGGGGTGAGGTTGTTGAACACCGTTTCCGCGTCGGGGGTCAGGGACGGCGGTTCTTCGATGTCGAAGCCGAGGTCCTTCCACGACCTGGTGACCGTGACGCGGGCGCAGCGGCCGTTCTGGTGGTCGTTCGGGCCGGCCTCCGATAGTGGGTGTCGGGTGCCGTGCTTCGCCCAGCAGGACGGGCAGGTGCGGGCGGTCAGCGCGGCATGCCATTCCCACTCCTGCAGGATGTCCTTGTTGGCCTTCTCGCTGGCCTGTGTGGCGGCACGGTGTGCGTCCAGGGTCTCGGTACGGGCTATGGTGAGAGCCCGGGTGAGCCCGCCGTTGAACCGGCCCTTCGCCTGCTGCATGATCCTGCGGGCGGTGGCCCTCGGGTTGTCGCCGACGGCGATGCCTCGGATCAGTTCCCGCTTCATGACCCGCTCGACGTCGGCCGGCAGCGGTCGGGTGTCTGCGTGGATCTGCTTCGCAGTCCGTTCGACGATGGCTGATAGCGCCTCCGGGGACATGCGCGTGAAACTCACCGTCGCTGATGCCGTGTTGGGCGGCAACTGCGAACCGATGAGCGCTTCGTGGCCGTCCAGTGCGTCAAGGACAGCCTGCCCGACGTCGTTGGTCACCGTGACCTCAGTCAGGGATGCCAGTTCGTCCAGCATCGCCCGCGTGGCTTGTAGCGCGTCCCGCATCCGGATGTTCTTGGCTGCCGTCGCCCGGGATACTTTCCCGTCCACCGCCCCGGCCAAGAGCTCGGATACAGCGGACAGGAACTCGGGTTCGAGCACGTCCCACGCCTCCACCCATGCCCGGGTGAGGGCGAGGGTTTGGGCGTCGGTCATGGCCGTAAGCTGGCGGCGGAGGCGGTCAACGATGCGGAGTGTTTCGGCCGTGACCGCCATCCGAACCTCCTACTTGAGTGCTGCAGCCGGGTCCTGCCCGTCACGGAATGCCTTGGCTGCGACGTCGCCCGCGCTTACGCCCTGGTCGATGAGGTTCCCCTCGCCGTCGGTGATCTTGTCGATCAGCTCGTCGATGTCAGGGATTCGGAGGACCTGCAGGGCGAGTTTCACGAGCGGAAGCTTCGGCACGTCCGGCATGCCGTCAGCGGCGACGATGGCGTCCATGAGGACCTTCACGTCGACCTCGTCCAGGGATGGCCACACAACCTCGATGGTCGCGGCGGCCGGATCGACGAATTCGACGGTGAGCCGATCCTCGTCACGGGCTGCCTTGCCCAGGGCCCGGAGCGGTCCGTTGGGGGCGATGACAGCCTGTTCGATGGCGTAGCCGATGGAGTCCTTCAGGACCTCGCTGTGGAGTTCCTGCCGGGCCTGCATCGTTAGCCTCGTCGGGAGGTCCAGCGTTTCGGCGGTGGCGCGTGCACCGGTCTGCCCGGGATCGGACAGCACGATGGTGACCGGGAGACCCATCGCTGAGGCTGCCATGGTGGCCAGCGGCCGCGACGACTCCGAGTCGATGGTCGCGCCGGACTTGGCCGGGTATTCGACCTCACCGGTTCCGGTGGCGATGATCTGCCCGGCCGGGCCCTGCTGGATGTTCTGCGCTGCGGCCCGCATGACCTGGGCTTTGGAGTTCTTGTCCTTGACGACGCCGGCGATCTTGGCCAGGGCCTTCATCAGGAGTGCCCAGTCCTCGAGGAAGCCTTTGTGGGAGAGCGCCCACGGGATGGCTGCGTAGGAGTCGCCGATGCCGAACTTCGAGTTCGCGCCGGCATTGACCTTCACGTGCCGGATGGGCGCGTCCCAGACGACTTCGACGCCGTCGATGCGAAGGACCTTCATTCGAGGCTGGTACTTCAGCGCCGGGTAGTAGGCCTTGCGCTCCTCGGGCTCGCCGTTGGCCCCGGTCTCGTTCCACTGCCGCAGGTAGTACCACGGGGTGGCCTTGTCGCCCGGGGCGGTGATGACGTCCTGGATCTCGTCGAACGGGATGGAACGGACCTTGACCCGCCCGGTGAGGGGGTTGGTGAAGTGCACTAGGAAGAAGTTGCCCTCGTCGAACAGGCAGCCCTCGTACTGTTGCCGCGCCTGGGCGCCGAAGAAGCTCTCGCGGTTGCCTTCGTCATCGATGAACGCCTGCAGCACGTCGTTGACGTCCTGATCGCGGGCGCTGATCCCAACCCCTTGGCCCCACACGTAGGCGTGCCGGACTTCCCGGCCCCGCTTGATGAGGGGGTTGGCGATACCGAACATGCGGCCCTGCAGGGCGGCGTTCCTGAGGCCGTCGCGGGTGAAGTCCTGCGCGTACTGGTCGGTGATCCGCTGCCAGCCCGCGTTGTCCCGGGCGAGTTCGAGTTGCGCGAGGGATTCCTCGAGCCGGTGCTCAAGCGTCGCTACAGTCCCCGCGTAGACGTTCACTTCGCTGCTGTCCGCTGCCTCTTGCAGGCCGAGCAGTTGCAGGAGTTTCCCCACGCTGGCCTCCTAGACCGGGCTGATGGACCAGCCCTGTTCGTTGTATTCGTCGTAGACGTCGGATTCCGTGTAGCCGTTATCGGCCAGCAAGGGCATGAGCAGGAGCCTGTTGACCGCCTGGGACATGCCGTCGATGGTGTCGTCGTGGGCGCCGTTCGGGAAGTTCTTCGCTTCCTCGATCAGCTCCCCAACGTTCGGCAGCAAGTGCGCCTCGGGGAGGATGACGTTCTTCGAGTACACCAGCGGGCTGATCGCGTTGGCCCGGGCAGTCTTGGAACCCTCCGGTTCGATGGGGATCATCCCAAAGACCTGCTGGTTCAGGGAGTTCATGATCGCCGGGCCGTTGGCCTTGTCCTCGATGAACTTGGCCACTGCCTGCGGCCACCGAGCGGACACTGTCTTCAGCATGGACACGGAAGCGTTGAAGTTCATCCGCTCCCGCACCTGATCCACGAGGTAGACGTAAACGCCGATGCGCAGCCAGACCTGGCCCACGACGTAGTCGGAAGACTGCTTGTCCTTGAACGTGAAGTCCCAAGACTGCACCAGCTCGTGGTCATCGCGTTCCATGCCGGGGATGATCCGGGAACCGTCGGCGCGTTCAATCCACAAGGGTTCGCTGTAGCGCGCCCACTCTTCTTCGGCGGGGAACACGCCGCCTTGGTCGGGGGAGGGACGGCCTTGGTAGAGGGACGCCCAGGTGCGGGGCCCGGCTGTCGCTTTGCGGCGTTCCCATTGCTGCTGGGTGCGGCCGCGGGCGGAGACCATGAACTCGCCCGGGGCACGGCCGAGGGGGTCCGTTTCGCCCTTCTCCGGGCGGTGATCCGCTTGGGCGGGGATGTTGATGACTTTCCAGCCGGCCTCGGTGTCGCGTTCGAGGAGGCGGCCGGCGAGGTCGTCCTGGTGCCAGCGGGTGAGGATGACGACTACGGGGGCGCCGGGGGCGAGTCGGGCGGAGGCTGCGTCTGTCCACCAGTCCCACACGTTGTCGCGGTAGGTTTCGGAGTCCGCTTCTTTGCGGTCCTTGATGGGGTCGTCGATGATCATCATGTCCGCGGGGCGGCCGGTCACACCGGCGCCGATACCCACGGACAGGACGCCGCCCTGGTGGCCTTGCAGGGTCCATTCTGAGACGGACCCATTGTCGTTGGCGATCTGCAGGCCAAGGTCCTTAGTGGCGGCGATCCGGTTGCGGATGGCCCGGCCGTTCCTGTTCGCCAAACCCTGCGCGTAGGAGGCTGTGACGATGCGCAGTTCGGGGTTCTGCGTCAGGCACCAGATCGGGAAGTCGTTGGCTACCCGGACTGACTTGCCCTCCTGCGGGGCCATGCAGATGATGAGCCGCGAGTCCGGGGTGTTGAAAGCCTCCACGAGGGCGGCGTCGATGAGATCCAGCGCCGGAGTCTGCACCATCTTCGGGTTCGTCGCCCGCGCCATCTCACCAGGGGTGGACCACTTCGCTGCGACCGGCTCGAACATGCGGGCCGCGTGCTCCCACATGTCGACGGTCACCGGGTCCTCCAAAGGGCAGATATGCAAGCGCTTAGTCTGTACGAGTGCGCCCGGCACTGGGCCGGCGCTCGAATAGAAATGGGGATACGTGGGTAACTTGCAGAGCGAGGCGGAGAACGCCAAGAATGCAGTGGCGGCATTTCACACTTGGCACTCGGGGAAGACATTCCATGCGGGCCAGCCGGGCATTGAACCGTGGCTGCGGGACACACTCGTGTCATTGCAGAGCACACTGAACACCATGGCCGATACGCAGCTCAAGATCGCGGCGCAGGTTGACCGCAACACCGAGACATTGCGGCAGGTCGTAAACCACCTCAACCAGCGCCAGAACTAGCTGTGGTGCCAGGCCCCGCCGTGGTGCACCGTGGCGGGGTCCGGCGGTTCGGCGGTCTTGCCCAGCCGCCGCGCTGGGATGGTGTGATCCGCCAGTGCGTGCCGCTGGTGTGATCAGTGCCCGGGTTGGTGCCGGCTTACGCCCTCCACTGCCCTAGACGAGGTGGTGCAGGCGGGCTGCTGTGGCTGGCCGGTCACATTGAAGCAGCCCGCCCTTGGGTCTCAGCAAGGACGGGCCGCGAGTGGGCTGCCGGGACTCGAATCCGGTGAACCCCTGCAAGGTTCAGCCCTCCCCGGCTCATGTTCCGGGGGCTATGGAGTTGTCTATTCAGTTGTGCGCGGGGGACTGTTGGGCAGGTACGTCCTTGGCAGGGCGAGAAAGGTGTAAGCGCCCCGGCCGTACCTTCGCCGGCGTCCCGTGAATTGTTCCGAGCGTTGACCCGGCCCCCGCAAACGAAAGAACCCGCCGTATGGGGGTGGGCGGGTTCTGTCGGACGCTACTCGCGGCCCCTCAAGGACACGAATCGCATCATGGGTCCAACCTACGTTACAAGTCTACAAATTGCAAGCGCTCAGGCAGCGAGTACAACTTGTTTCTTCACGGCCGGGTTTCCGTAGCTGGAAGCCTGCATCCGCATCCAAAGGTTGCGGACCTTGCGTACCTGGTAGGTCGGCTTACCCTTGCTGTTGGTCCCGATGGGGGTGAGCTTCCCGCGGTGGATCCACAGCCGGATCCTGCCCTGCGGGAGCGCCTCACCGGTCACGGGATCCGAGAGCATGCGGGACAGTTCAGCGGGTGTGCCTTCGTGCGCGCCGGCAAAGTTCAGCGCCCGCACTCGCCAGTCGCTGACGTCCCACGTGCTCCCGCACGCCCGGCAGTCGGCCTGCACCTTTCCGGGGCGGGTGAATACCGCCCGCCCGCACTCGGCCCCGTCCACGAGGGTGGGGCACATGCCTGCAAATACGGCCTCGGCGTTGCCTGACCGGTCGGCGGCATAGCGGCAGGCGTTGAGCGCCGCCCTCAGTTCCCGCTTGAACTGCCCCGCCCACTCTGCCCGCCTTATGTCATTGCCCTTGGAGAACAGCAATGCCGCTGTGGCCACGGGATTCCCTGCCGGGTAAAGGTACGGGAGCCGGCTGGCGTACCTGCCCAGGACGACGCGGAGGGTCTGGGCTTTGTCCAGGGCATCGAGGTTCACCGGCTCAGCCGCGGTCTTATTCCCGGACGAACCCACCGAGCCGGCCCCGACGTCGAGCCGGGCCGCCGTGGTCTGAATGTCAGCCCACACGCCCGGGACGTCTTCGAGGTCCTGTTCGAGCTGGGTGGTGCACTTGAAACAAAGCGTGATGCCGTGCGCATTCGATGGGTGATCCCCGCCTGTGCATTGCTGTACTTCCGTCACCCTTGCGCCCCCTCAGACCGCGACAACTACCAGACGTTATTCTAGCAAGTTCTAGTTGTTTCCGGTGGCAAGCGCACGGAGTTCCCGCGGCACAATCTCGGGCACCAAGGACTGTTGTTCTGGGGTGAGTCCGAGGGCGTAGAGGATCCGGCGGATGACGTCGGCGACCAACAGCCCTTGGTTCTCGGCGAGCTTCACCCGGCGCTCCTCGATCCCGGCACGCAGGGCGAGGGCGCAGACCTTAGCGAGGTGTTCCCGCTCCTTCAGGTACAGGTCGTACCAAACGTTCGGGCCGGCCTTCTCGGTGGTCACGTCGACGACACCTTGGGGGCCGACGCCGTCCTCGTGCTTCTCCTTACCCCACACCAGCTCGTCCGCTTCGAGCTCCTGCACTTTCTCGCGCAGCCATGCCACGTGGCCGGCGGTCCAGTGGATCTCGTCCAGCAACGCCTTCCCGGGGTCGACGTCCACGGGCAGACCCAACGTTCGGACGGCTTTGGTCATCTGTTCCCTCACTTCCTGCTCGGCGATCCTCCGCTCGGCCGCCGCCTTCACCTGCGGGGCCTTCCCACCATGCCGCCCACACCTCGTCGCACCAGGCACCGGGGGCAGGCCGCACGGCTCAGCCTTCTTGTTCTTCGCTCCGCAGATGAGCCGACCGTTGACTACCTGGCCCGCGTCAAATCGAGGATCTTTAGTCAACAGGCACTACCTCTCTCTTAGCCGCGTCCTTGTCGGTCAGTTGGACTAGAGCTCCCGAGGACTTGGCTGGGCGATGCCACCAGTTGCCTGCATTGTCCCGGAATTCCACGCCCACGACCTGGTCAAAATCGAAGCCGGGTCTGGGGTTAGCAGCGATTTCCTTTCGTCCACGGGGCACCACCACCGGGACTTCGACGCGCTTCCCCGGTAACGTGTGGTGCTCGATAGTCACGTCCCATATCGGCTCATCCGAGGCATTCTCGATCACGACGTGATGGTTGAACTGCTTGAAGTCGACCTGTAGCCAGCAGGCAACCCTCTCCGCTTGGCTACGTACTGCGGCTCTCCGCTGCTCGGCCGCTTGTGCCGCAAGCTCTGCCTCCTGTTCCCGACGAAGGGCGCGTTCGTGGAGGCTTAGACGCAGCGAGATCGCGCCGAAGACTACCGCCGCAAGCGTCGCACCAACGGTGCCCCAGGCAGAGAATACGTCGGTCCACGAGGGGTCGTTGTTCGGCAGCGTGCAATGAATAGAAATTGGCGCGCTAGCAACGATTCGTTCAAGGGTGCAGGTGATCTCGTCCATTCCGTCCATTCTGCCCTGCCCCTCGCCAGTTGACGGGCCTGCCGGGGTCGCTGCCCTGCAGACGGGTGTTGAGGCGCCAGAGGAGTTCGTCTTGGGCGTGCCAGAAGAAGTGGGCGCCGGTGATGTACGGGCCGATGTCAAACGCCTGGGCGAGCTCTTCGAGCGTGGGGGCGGTCACGGTCAGTCCTTTCCGGCTGATTGGGAAGAATCAACCACTTTCTGCTGCTGCCTTACGGCTGCCGCTACCCTGGCCGCGTCCGCCCCGTACGGTTCGCCCGGGGGAGTGCTGAGGTATGCCTTCGCGGCGCTCCTCGCGTCTTCTTCGGGGAGGCCGCAGCGGACCATCGTCTCGGTCATCTCCTGCTCCGCCTCGCGCTGGCGGATCTCCCGCTCGATGTGTTCCTGGAGGCTGCACATCAGAAGTCCGTCCTCTCCACTTCGAGGACCTGCACACGGGCGGCGAACCGCAGCCCGTCCTTGGTTCCGTAGACCTCGAACGTGCCGTCCTTGGCACTGTAGTCGGCCTCGTCTAGTTCGATGTCGTCGCCGAATCCCAGGGCCTCGGAGCCCAGATGCTTTGCGAGCTCGGCGAGTGTGGGGATGGTGCGTGCGTCCATCTCCGCCCGGGACTTCACGAGCTCGACGTGGTCTTCGCGCACTTCCACGTTGCTGAGGCCGCCGTTATTGCGTCCGAGGTAGTAGCCGTAGCCGTCGTCCGAGTCGGCTTCCTCTGCGGTCGCGTAGTCCTCGATCTCGAACTCCATGCCGTCCTGGTAGGAGTAGCCGTTCTCGTGGTGCGTGTAGGGCTCTGACAGGACTACGGCGCCAACAGGCAGGATGTCCAGCTCTTCAGGTGTCTTGATGATGCGTGGGTTGGAGTGGCTGGCGTCCAACGTGGGCCCGTCCTCGGGCTCGTAGATCACGGTGATTGGCAGCTCAAGTTCCCAGTAGTCCCACGTGCTGTCGGTAGGGTCGGCGAACACTCCACCGGACATCGCCAGGAGGGCTTCACCGTGCGAGAGAATGACCGATCCGACCTTCAGTGCATGGGTTCCATCCTTGGCATAGTGGTCCGTGATGGTGCGGGGCTTCCTGTAACCGGCCGCGAGAACAGCTTCGGCCAAGTGGTTCGCGTGGCTGGGCGAGTTCGAACCGCCGTGTATCTTGCGCCCGCACTCGGGGCAACGTCCCGTGTACAGCCCTTCAAAGTCCTGCAGCCACGGGTGGCTGACGATCACCTTGGCCAGTTCGTCGCGGGCGCTCATGCCTTGCCTCCGACTGTGCGGGGTGTGCAGTTGAAGAACGCGGGCTGCACAACAGGCTGGTACGGGACCACCAGCCACCGGCCGCCGTAGAACTCGACATACGAGTCCGGGGTGCAGGCAGCGAACGCCTCCTCACGGGTCACAGTCCGAGCCTTTCCTTGATCTCAACACCGAGGCGCTTGTAGTTGAGCCCTTCGAGCGGGGACTCAGACTGCCAGACGGCGATCAGGTTGGCTGTGCGCTGCTCCCAAGCGATGGCGAGGCTGGCCTCGATCCGGGCGAGCTGGCGGTACTCCGCGGCGAACTCGGCGCCGCTCGTTGCTGCAACAGAGTTAAGGCAGCTTTCCGCTTCGGCATAGTGCGGGTTGCTGCTCATGCCCGGGCCTCGGTTTCCATGCGGTGGAGGCCGGCTTCGAGTTCTTGGGCGCGTTCTTCGTTGTGGGTGGTGGGGTACAGGTTGGCGAGGCGCCGGGCGTCGGCTGCCCTGCGCCGGGCGGCGCGGATTCGCCGGTCAGCCAATCGGGTCGGGGTTTGAGTCTGAGCACTCATTCGGGGGTTCCTTTTCGTGGTCCGGCGGGAGTTGCAGCTCGCTGGGCCGGGGTCTGGTTGTCCTGACCCAGCAAGCATAGCAAGTGCTACTTGTTGTAGCAACGATTTCAAAGCGTTTCGACGCGGATAGTTGCGCCCGGTTCGCACCCGACAGCCCACCTCTTGTGGGCGTGCCACGTCACGATCCTGGCGTCATCGGCGATGGTCCCGGCTTGGGTGAGCGCGTCACCGATGGCGCGCTGCAGCTTGTCTGTGTCCGGCGGCCCGGCCGGGTAGTCCGGGTACTTCGTGCCCTTGGGGCGGGGCAGGTAGACCGTGAGCCCTACGACGAGGGCGCCGTCCAAAGGTTCCCACTCCGGCCCGTGGGACTCTTTCGCTGCCGCCACCACGGCCTTCCGCCATGCCGGGAGGCGCTTGGCCATCTCCACCATCCGCCCGCCGCCCACATGCTTCTTGCTGCCCTGCTGCGCCGGCCTGCCCGTCACGCTGATCTCGTGAGCCACACTCATCCCCTCCTGCTAATCGTGCTCGTCAGACTACGCCCTAGATTCGTTTCTGCGGGCCTGAAAATGCCGGGGATAGGGAATCACCCCAGACCGCCCATGCGGGACGCTCCTACCCGCCACAGCACCCCTACGGCAGGCCACCGAACGGTACAGGTCCAGATCCGCCTTCGTCGCCACCACCCAATCCCACGCCTCATCGCGCTGCAACTCAGCCGCCACACGATCCTGGCCGCCGCTGTTCCGGACCCGGTCGCACCACGCTTCGAAGATGTCCAGCGCTTCCCGATGACGGGCTACCAAGGTCGCTTCGGTGTGGTGGCCGGTCAACCCTACGGGTGGGGTCTCGATGGTCATGATGCTTGCTCCTGTGGTTCGTGGTGTTTGCCGATGTGGTCGTGTGGGCGGATGCCGGCTCTGACGTCTCCCCAGCAGGCTCGGCAGTTGTGTGCTTGCTCGGTTGGGTGGTCTTCGCATGGTGGGCCTTGGGGGACCTGCGCCCCGGTCTCTTGGACGGGTTGGTCCCAGTGGCGGCCGGGCTGGTAGATGACTGCTGGTGTCCTGGCGGTGTGTGTCCCGTCGGGGTTGACCCTGGTGGCTGCTGCGACGGCGGCTTGGGCGAGCTGGGGGAACCTTGCAGGGTGGGCGAGGTTCTTTCCGATGAGGGTCATCAGGGCTGGGATTCCCCATTCGGGCCGGAGCTCGTGGAGCAGGCTGGCCAGCGCTTCGGCTTGGGGTTTGGTGATTGCTGGAAGGTCAGTCAAGTGTTTTCCTCCTCGCGCATTACGTAACTGAACGATTGACTGATTTCTTTAGCCACAGCTTCTTTAAAACTGAGCTAAAAGCTTTGGTGAGATAGGCACTTAGGTGAGTAGTAATGGTTAATGGTTAATGGTGCTAACTTTTTGCTAACCGTCTGCCATGCGTTTGCTATAGCAGGTGCTAAGACTTTGCTAGCGTCCGGCAGCCTGCTGGCAGTGCGCACAATCCTCCTTGAACACCCCCTTCTTCTCGTGGTGCCGGACATGCGCGCCATACCCGCCAGACTCGGCCTTGTTCGCCTGGTACGTCTCGATCTGCACCCTTGAATGCTGGTGGTCAAGGTAGTCGTGGAGCACGTAATTCCCGTCCTCTAAAGCGATCACCAGCCCTTTCTCGATAAGCTCCTTACCCGCTTTTGGGCCCCTGGTGTTGAGCTCGTGCTTCGTGAAATGCCCGTCGCTTTTGTTCTCGTTGCAGTCCGCGATCAGCTCCACGTGCAACCGGAACGCTTTGTCCGAGAGGACCCTGATTTTCCGGTGCCGCGGGTACTCGTTCGTGAGCGTGAAGTATGGCCTGGTGTCCTTCTTTACGTCCTTGGACACTGCCCTTCCTTTCTGGTGAGACCCGAACCAGCCGAACTCCCTCCATACGAGTTCGACTGGTTCCTGAGGGCATGACTAAATCGCTATTGGCTCGGTCATGTCCTGCAACGTGGCGAAGACGTCTAGAACCTCTTGGGCGCAGCGCTTGGCGATGATTTCGCAGTACTTTTCGGACAGTTCCACGCCGATGGCTTTCCGGCCGAGAGCCTTGGCCGCGACGAGCGTTGAGCCGCTGCCTGCGGTTGGATCGGCTATGGTTCCCACGGTCTTGCTGATGAGAGCTTCCATGAGTTCCTGCGGTTTCTGGTGTGGGTGCAGGCGCCCGTTGGCGGCCGTGGCTTGGATGGGTGCGTAGGTCAGAACGTCGGAGTCCCGTTTGCCCTGCCATGGGCCCGTGCCGAGGACGTACACCTCCTGGTGGGCTGGCTTCCACGGGATCCGGAGATCGCCCATGCCGAGGGCTCCCTTGGTGTCCCAGATCAGCAGCCCTAGGGTGTTGGCCGGGCGTTCGATCTTCCACGATCCAAAGACCAGTGCTGGCCCATTCCAAAGGTCGAGGATCCCGTCGCGGACGGCCGTGTCCTTGTCGTTCAGGATGGACGCGTCGAGCTTGTTCCGGCGGGCCCCGGACTGGTAATCCACGCCATACGGCGGATCGATCA
>DATCVX010000301.1:0-2490 GCA_036566705.1 Arthrobacter sp.
CCCTCGCTGAACTGGGCGTTCTGGAGGTTGCGCGGCACGGAGATGATGGCCGTCTGGCCGGTCTTGGCATCAACGCTGAGTACGGAAAGGCTGTCCGGCCGCCGGCCGGTGCGGTCATCGCCCGCGTCGCCGCCCATCATCAGGAAGTTGTAGCGCCCGTCCACAGGATCGATCGCCGGGCCGGCCGAGAAAATGCTGCCGATGGCGTTGCGGCCCACATTGAGCAGGTACGCGGCGTAGCCCAGCGAGCCGCTGCTCAGGACCAGGGCAAGGACCAGGGCAATGCCGACGGCGGGACGCGCCCCGGGTGCCAGCAGCACAGGGCGGATCAGCCGAAGAGTATTGACGAAGAGGAATGCCCACCCGAGTGCGAGGGCAACCAGGACCACCACGATCAGAAGCGAGGCAAACGGATTGGCCAGGATGTTGATCAGCACTGACCGGTTCAGGACCAGCAGCACGACGGTGGCCACCAGCAACGCCCAGACGCACAGCGTGATCCGCAGTGCGATGCGGCCGAGTTTCCGGTCGCCGGCAACAATTTGGGCGCTGCCTGGCACCAGGAGGGTCATCAGCAGCAGGACAAAGGCCCGCTTGGTCCGCACCGGGGCCGAGGCGCTGGACGGATACCGAACGGGATCAGTCATGACCGCTCCGGCTGAGGGCTGCTGCGTTTCGCTTCTGGACATCTCGCGGTACCTTAGCGGCTGCCCCGGAGGACACCATTGCCGTCAGCGAAGACCTCGCTGACTTTCTGCCTGAGGTTGGCGCCTTTTCGGGTGGCGACATCATTGAGCTCCTGGGCGAAATCCAGGAGGTCGGCGCGGAGAGAAGCGGCCAGTTCGTCCGTGCCCGACGCCAGGATGCGGACGGCCAGCAGGCCTGCGTTGCGGGCACCGGCGATCGAAACGGTGGCCACCGGGACGCCGGCCGGCATTTGGACGATGGACAGCAGGGAATCCATTCCGTCAAGGGTCTTCAGCGGGACCGGGACACCGATGACAGGCAGGGGAGTCACGCTCGCGAGCATGCCCGGAAGGTGCGCAGCGCCGCCCGCGCCGGCAATGATGACCCGAAGCCCGCGTTCGTGGGCCGTCTGGCCGTAGCGGATCATTTCAGCAGGCATCCGGTGCGCGGACACCACATCCGCTTCAAAAGGTATGCCGAATTCAGCCAGCGCGTCTGCTGCGGCTTCCATGACCGGCCAATCCGAATCCGAGCCCATCACCAGGCCGACAATGGGGCTGGTGTCGGTGGTGCTGGTGTCTGCTGAAGTTTCAGTGCTCATGTGTTCTCCTCGGAAATCCGTGCTGATTCTTCGGCCGGAGCCCGGCCGTCGCGGATGATGCCAGCCACCCTGGAGGCACGCTGCCGGACTGAATCCACTTCGTCAGTGGAGGCACCCACCAGATTGACGTGGCCAATCTTGCGCCCGGGCCGCACGGACTTGCCATAGCAGTGGACCTTGGCGGCCGGTTCGCTGGCGAGGGCAGCCGGATAGGCGGAAAACAGATCCTGGTTGTCTCCGCCCAGGAAGTTCTTCATGACGACAACGGGGCCGAGAATATCAGTGGCGCCCAGTGGGAGGTTCAGGACGGCCCGGAGATGCTGTTCAAACTGGCTGGTCACCGAACCGTCCTGGGTCCAGTGGCCGGTGTTATGCGGCCGCATGGCCAGTTCGTTGATCAGGAAGCCTGCACCGGTTCCCGGTGTTTCAAAAAGCTCCACAGCCATCACGCCCGTCACGCCAAGTTCGCCGGCGATGCGAAGGGCGGCGTCTTCGGCTGCGGCTGCGACGTCCACGGCGATGTCAAGGGCGGGCGCGATGACTTCGTCGCAGACCCCGTCCACCTGAATCGTGTGAGCCACCGGCCAAGCCCGCGATTCGCCGTCCGGAGTGCGGGCCACCAGGGCGGACAGCTCCCGGCTGAAGTCAACCTTGGCTTCGGCGAGCAGCGGGCTCATGGCGTCAAACCAGGGTGCGGCCTCCGCGGCGTCGTCGGCGGATTCGATCATCCGCACGCCTTTGCCGTCATAGCCGCCGCGGGGCATTTTGAGGACCACAGGCCAGCCGATCGCGTCGCCGAAGCTGACCAGGGCCGCCACATCCTGGACCGCCGCCCAGGCAGGGTTCGGCAGCTCCAGCCTGTCGATGGCTGCCCTCATCACCAGTTTGTCCTGTGCGTTGACCAGCGCGTCCGGACCCGGCTGGACGTTCACACCCGCGGCCAGAAGCTCCCGGAGGTGGTCCGTGGGCACGTGTTCATGGTCGAACGTCATGACGTCCAGGCCCTGCGCGAAGTCGAGGAGGGTCTGGAGGTCCCTGTAGTCGCCCACCGGCGAGTTGGAAACGGCCGATACGGCGGAGACGTCCTCCGCCTCGGCCAGGACTCGGAGTTCAAAGCCTAGGGCGGTGGCGGCTGGGGCCATCATGCGCGCTAGCTGGCCGCCGCCAACCACGCCGATTACTGGAAAAGTCACAAGTGCCAG
>DATCVX010000302.1:0-5168 GCA_036566705.1 Arthrobacter sp.
CCGCCCGCGGACCAGCAGTTCCCCCCGTACGGACAGCCTGTGCCGGGCCAGGCAGCGCAGGCACCGCAGCAGCCTGCCGCCCCCGCAACTCCCCCGCCGCCGTCGGCCCCGCAGGGCTTCCGTGCCCGCAAACTCGCGGAACTGGATCAGCAGTACAGCAACGGTGAGATGGCTGTGGACGAGTACATGAAGCGGCGCTCCGAAATCATGGACGGCTAACGAAGCACTGACTGACAGGAACCCGTTCCGGCCTGAGACCGGAACGGGTTTCTTTGTCAGGCGGCCCGGACCGCGGCCGGCTTCCGGGCCGCGGCGGGAACTCCGTCGCCGTCCTGACCGTACAGCCAGTCGTTGTACCGGAAGTCGTTGTCCTTCCGGCTTTTGAACAGCAGGTTGCGCAGGGTGCGGCCCAGCCCGGACACGTGCCAGGACTCGCCCCAGACGCGTGCCGTGCGCTGGACGCGGGCGGTGCGGCCGGCGCGGATGGTGTTGAATTCCCTGATCGCGCCGTCCCAGGCTCCCGGGTTGATGCCGTCCGCGGTGAAGACTGTGCCGTTGCTGACGTCCTGCAGCACGGCCGCGTCTTCGAGTGCCTGGCAGGCGCCCTGGGCAAGGTACTGGAGCATCGGGTGCGCGGCGTCGCCCATCAGCACCATCCGGCCAGCAACCCAGTTTTCGATCGGGTCGCGGTCGTACATCGGCCAGCGCATGCTGGTGCCCAGGTTCTTCAGTGCGTCCTGGACGGCCGGTACGCAGTCCTTGTAGGCAGCCTCGAGCTCGTCCAGGCCCCCATACTGCTCTTCGCCGCGTTCGAAGGAGGCGGATTTGAATACGGCCACGGTGTTCAGCAGCTCACCCTTGCGCAGGGGATACTGCACCAGGTGGCAGTCCGGCCCAAGGTAGACGATGACGTCCTCGAGATCGGCCCGGGGCGTGTTTTCGGTGATCGGCACCGTACCGCGGTAAGCCACGTAGGCGGATGAGACCGGCTCGTCGTTGGCAACCAGGGGACGCAGGGTGGACTTGAGTCCGTCGGCGCCGATCACCACGTCAGCTTCGTAGTCCACGCCGGCGGCTGTGTGGGCCACCCCGCGGCCGTTCACGGTTTCAACACTCTCGACCATGACGTCGTTGACGAGTTTCACGCCTGCCGCCTCACAGCCTTCGAGCAGCACACGGTGGAGGTCGCTGCGGTGGATCACGACGTACGGTGCGCCGTAGCGTTCGGCGAACTCGCCGCCGAGCGTCTGGCGGGTGAGCTCCTCGCCGGTGACGGCGTCCCGGAAGACCAGGTGCTTGGGTTGGACGCCGATTTCCAGCGCTTTGTCGAGCAGACCCCAGCGCTGCAGGACGCGGGAGGCGTTGGGGGCCATCTGCAGCCCGGCGCCGACCTCCCCGAATTCGGGGGCCCGTTCCACGAGCGTGACGTTGGCGCCGTTTTCGCGCAGCGCGAGGGCTCCGGCCAGTCCGGCCATCCCTCCTCCGATGACCAGGACATCGGTGGACGTGGCGTGTTCAGACATTGCTTGCTCCTGTTGATGAAGAGGGGATTGAGGGTTTTGACGTGAGTTTCAGGCCGACGGCGGCCAGCAGCACCGCCGCGACGGCGGCTGCACCCGCAAAGGCCAGGAAATTGGAATTGACTCCCAGCCCGGCGGCCAGCAGGAGGCCCCCGACCTGCGGTGCGGCGACGGCGCCAATGCGGCCCGTCCCCAGGGCCCAGCCAAGGGCTGTCCCCCGCAGGTGTCCGGGGTAGTGGCTGGCGACGGCGGCGATGATGAGGCACTGCGTGCCGTGGGTTCCGACGCCGGCGAGGACCAGCACGAAGTAGACGACGCCGACGGGCGGTCCGGTCACGAGGACCACGAGCGCTCCTGCGGCGACGGCTGCGGCGGCGATGGCTGTGGGCACCGGGCCAAACCGGGTGCCCGCCCAGGCGGTGATGACCGAACCGGCGACGGCCCCCAGGTTGAGGGCAAGTGCGAAGGTCAGGGCCGAACCCAGGTTGTAGCCGGCCAGCTGCATGAGGTTGGGCAGCCAGGTGCCCAGCCCGTACCAGGCAAAGAGGGTGGCGATGGTGGCCACGGCGAAGAGCATGCTGACGCCCAGGTAGGGGGCGCGGAGCAGGGTGGCGAAACCGGCGGGCCCCTGGCCAGCAGTGTCCGTTCCGGAAGCCTTTCGGGCCGCCTTACGGCGTGCCTTTTCCCCGGCGCTGGCCGGAGCCAACGTCTCGGGCAGGTATTTCAGTCCGAGCGGCACGACGACCAGCAGGGCCAGCACGGCCACCAGGAACATGGACTCCCAGCCGAAGGCGGGGATCAGTTGGATACCGACCAGGGCGGCGATGGACCCGCCGATGGGCACGCCGGACATCATCAGGGTGGCGATGAGGGACCGCCATTTGGCAGGGACCAGTTCGGCAACGAGGGCGTTGGCCGAGGGAACCAGGCCGCCGAGGCCGATGCCGGCGAGGAGCCGCAGGACGCCGAAGACTGCGGCGTTGGGAGCGAACGCGCAGAGGACAGTGAAGACCGAGAAGACGATGGCGCAGCCGAGGATGGTGCGGCGGCGTCCCCAGGAGTCTGCCATGCGGCCTGCGAAGATCGCCCCGATCATCATGCCGAGAAAGGCCATGGATCCGATGGTTCCGGCGGTGGCCTTGCTCAGGCCCCAGCCTGTCTCCGAAATCAGGGAGGACTGTACCGTGCCGTAGACGATCAGGTCATAGCCGTCGAAGACCACCAGCAGCCAGCAGACGAGGACGGCGGCAGCCGAGGCCTTGGAGAAGCGCGGCGCTGGCCCTTCTGCGGAATCGGGGACGGGGGCTCCGGGAGAGGACCGTTGCGGCGTTGCAGCGGGAAGTGTGTGATTCATCCCACTACTGTCATGGCGGCCGCAGATGAACCACAATACAATTCTGATGTGCAGAACAATCCCGAAACCCGGTCCGCCTCCACGTCGCCCCGACGACCTGGGCAGAAAATGCCCGTGCAGAAGCGGCCCACCTATTCCATCGAGGCAGTGGACAACGCGCTGCAGCTCCTCCAGCTGCTCCGCGACGGCGGGACCCTGCGGCTCAAGGACGCGGCCGGGGAGCTGGGCGTGGCTCCTTCCACCGCCCACCGCCTGCTGGCGATGCTGGTTTACCGGGGTTTCGCGGTCCAGGATGAAACGCGCCGGTACGTGCCGGGTCCGGCCATGGGCGTCGGGCCGGCAGGGCTGAGCTGGACCAGGCTTCTCCGTTCCCTGGCCCAGCCCCACATGGAGCTGCTCTCAGCGCAGCTCAACGAGACCGTGAACCTGATGGTGCGGGTGGGCACGAAAGTCCGCTTCCTGGCCACTGTTGAAGGAAGCAACGTGCTGCGGGTGGGCGACCGGCAGGGGACGGTCATGCCGGCGAACCGGACCTCGGGCGGCAAGGCCATGCTGGCCGAACTCGAACCCCAGATGATCGACCAGCTCTTCCGCAGCAACAACGCCGAGATCGGCGGCGACACCATCACCGACGCAGAGTACCCGGCGTTCCTGCGCGAGCTGGAGTCCATCCGCAACAACGGCTTCGCCGCCAATTTCGAGGGGACCGAGGAGGGCGTCAGCGCCCTCGGCATGTCGCTGCACAACAGGCACGGACACGTGGTGGGTGCGCTCAGCGTCGCCACGCCTGCCACACGGTTCCGCAAAGTGTTCGACGGCGGCCTGGTCGCCGCGCTGCGTGAGACAACCCGCCAGCTGGAGATCGATATAGCGGCAAACCCGGCCGAGCCGGACTGAGCAGCCTAAGTCCCGGCCAGGCAGCCGATGGGACGCCTAGGTCGAAGAAATTCTGGTAGGCAGAATATGTTGGGAGTCACAGTGTGGCGTCCGTAGAGTCAAGCTACGCCGAATAACTGCCCCGACCTACCAGGAGGCCAACGTGTCCATCAGCGCCGAGAACACGACCCATGAATCCGTGGCTGCCAGCCACGCGTTGCCGGAGCCGTCGCCGGAGGAGGCTGCGGCGCTTGAGCAGCTGTACCGGGACTTCGATAAGGAGAACCTGATTCCGCTGTGGACGGAGATCGGGGACCTGATGCCGATGGTTCCCTCGCCGAAGGCGGTGCCGCATGTGTGGCGGTGGAGTGATTTGTATCCGCTGGCCGCGCGTGCCGGTGACCTGGTGCCGGTGGGCCGGGGCGGGGAACGCCGCGCCATTGCCCTGGCCAACCCGGGCCTGGCCGGCACCCCGTATGCGACGCCGACGCTGTGGGCCGCGATCCAGTACCTCGGCGCCCGGGAAACGGCGCCCGAGCACCGTCATTCGCAGAACGCATTCCGCTTCGTCGTCGAGGGCGAAGGCGTGTGGACGGTGGTGAACGGCGATCCGGTGCGGATGTCGCGCGGGGACTTCCTGCTGACGCCGGGCTGGAACTTCCACGGCCACCACAACGACACCGACTCCCCGATGGCGTGGATTGACGGGCTCGATATCCCGTTTGTGCATTACGCCGACGCGGGATTCTTCGAGTTCGGCACCGAACGCGTCACGGACGAGGCCACCCCGGACATCTCCCGCTCCGAGCGGCTCTGGGCCCACCCCGGCCTGCGCCCGCTCTCCGGCCTGGATGACACCACCAGCTCCCCCATCGCCGCCTACCGCTGGGAACACACCGACAAGGCTTTGCGCGAGCAGCTGCTGCTCGAGGACGAGGGCCACCCCGCCACCGTCTCCCAGGGCCACGCCGCCGTCCGGTACACCAATCCCACCACCGGCGGGGACGTCATGCCCACCATCCGGGCCGAGTTCCACCGCCTCCGGCCCGGCGCCACCACCGAGGCGGTCCGTGAGGTCGGCTCCAGCGTCTGGCAGGTCTTCGAAGGCACCGGCACCGTCACCCTGAACGGCGAAACCCGGGCGCTGGCCAAGGGCGACCTGTTCGTGGTCCCGTCCTGGCAGGAATGGTCCCTGCAGGCGGCCACCCAGTTTGATCTGTTCCGTTTCAGCGACGCCCCCATCTTTGAACGCCTGAACTTCAACCGCACCTACATCGAAGGACACAAAAACGCATGAGACTCCTCACCCTCCGCACCCCGAACGGCACCACGACGGCGGTGCGCCAGGACGGCGGCACGCTCACCGAAATTCCGGGCTTCGCCGACGTCGGGGCCCTCCTGCAGGACCCCGCCTGGGA
>DATCVX010000303.1:0-6775 GCA_036566705.1 Arthrobacter sp.
AGCCCTCGGCGTCGACGTCAACGTCGCCAGCCACTAAATCACTTCACCCTTAGGAGCACCCCATGAGTTCCCAGAATCCCGATTCCGCCCAGCGCACCCTTCACCTCAACGCCTTCCTGATGAGCACCGGCCACCACGAGGCCTCGTGGCGGCTGCCCGAAAGCGACCCGCATTCCAGCACCAAGGTGGAGCACTACAAACAGCTGGCCCGCACCGCTGAACGCGGCAAGCTTGACTCCATTTTCTTCGCCGATTCTCCCGTCCTTTTCGGCGAGGTGGGCCGCCGCCCGGCCGGGAAACTTGAGCCCACCGTGCTGCTGACCGCCATCGCCGGCGCCACGGAACACATCGGGCTGATCGCCACCGCCTCCACCACCTACAACGAGCCGTTTAACCTGGCCCGCCGCTTCGCGTCCGTGGACTGGGTCAGCGGCGGCCGCGCCGGCTGGAACGTGGTCACCACCGCCGGTCCCGATGCCGCCCGCAACTTCGGCGTGGACGACCAGCCCGCCCACGCCGTCCGGTACGAGCGTGCCGCCGAGTTCATCGAGGTGGCCCAGAAGCTCTGGGACAGCTGGGAGGACAACGCCGTACTCGCGGACAAGGCCGACGGCGTCTGGGGCGACTCGGAGAAAATCCGCACCATCGACCACGAAGGAAAACACTTCAAGGTCCGCGGCCCGCTCAACGTCCCCCGCTCGCCGCAGGGGCACCCGCTGATCGTCCAGGCCGGCTCCTCGGAGGACGGCAAGGACCTTGCCGCCCGGTACGCGGACGCCGTCTTCACCGCGCACCAGACCCTCGCTGACGCGCAGGAGTTCTACCGCGACCTCAAGAACCGGACCGCCGCCGTCGGACGTGATCCGGAGACCATCAAGATCCTTCCCGGCATCGTCCCGGTCATCGGTGCCACGGAGGAGGAGGCCCAGGCGCTGGAACGTGAACTGGACCGGCTGATCAAGCCCGAATACGCGCGGATCCAGCTGGCCAAGACGCTGCGCGTCGCCCCCGAGGACCTGCCCCTGGACCGGCAGCTGCCGGACAACCTGCCCAGCGAGGACGAGATCGAGGGCGCCAAGAGCCGCTACACCCTGATCGTCCAGCTCGCCCGCCGCGAGAAGCTCACCGTCCGGGAACTGATCGGGCGCCTCGGCGGCGGACGCGGCCACCGGACGTTCACCGGCACGCCCGTGCAGGTGGCGGACGCCATCCAGGAATGGTTCGACGGCGGCGCGGCGGACGGCTTCAACATCATGCCGCCGGTGCTGCCCTCGGGGCTTGAGACGTTTGTGGACCAGGTGGTGCCCATCCTGCAGGAGCGCGGCCTGTTCCGCACCGAGTACACGGGCCGGACGCTGCGTGAGCACTACGGCCTGGAGCGTCCGGACAACCGTTTTGCCGGCGCGACCGCGGCGGAACTGGCCTCGATCGGATCGGCATTCTAGTGGGGCGGCAGTTGAAGCTCAACCTGTTCATCTACCCCGGCGGCCACCACGAAGCCGCCTGGCGGCACCCGAAGTCCCAGCCGGAGCGGCTGCTGGACATCCGCTTCTACCAGGAGCTGGCACAGCGCGCGGAGCAGGCCAAGCTGGACGCCGTTTTCTTCGCGGACGGGCCGGCGCTGGAGAGCAACGTGCAGTACGCCAGCAGGTTCCGGCTGGAGCCGTTCACCTGGCTGTCCGCCATCGCCGCGGCCACCGAATGGATCGGCCTGATCGGCACCGCCAGCACAACGTACCTGGAACCGTACAACGCGGCCCGGCTGTTCGCGTCGCTGGACCATCTCAGCGGCGGCCGCGCGGGCTGGAACATCGTCACCACCGGCGCCGAACGGGCCGCCCGGAACTTCGGCCTGGACGAGCACCCGCCGCACGCTGAGCGTTACTCCCGGGCGGACGAATTCGTCCAGGTGGTGGGCAAGAGCTCTGGGACAGCTGGGAGGACGGGGCGGTGGTGTCCGACGCCGGCACGGGGGTTTTCGCCGATACGTCACGGATCCATCCGATCGAGCATGCGGGTGAACACTTCCGCGTGGAAGGTCCCCTGAACACCCCGCGGTCCCCGCAGGGCCGTCCGGTCTACGTGCAGGCAGGCTCCTCCGCCGACGGCAAGGCGTTCGCGGCCCAGCACGCGGAAGCCGTGTTCACCGCGCACCAGACCCTGCAAAGCGCGCAGGACTTCTACGCCGACATCAAGGCCCGGGCATCAGCGGCCGGCCGGGACCCGGAGAAACTCCTCGTACTCCCGGGCATCAGCCCCTACCTGGGTTCCACGGACGCCGAGGCCCGTGCGCTGCGGCAGGAATTCGACGAACTGACCCAGCCTGAATACGGGCTCGGCATCCTGCGCAAGCTGCTGGGCGTGGACCTGGACGGACTCAAGCTGGATGGGACGTTCCCGGAGGATCTGCTGGCAGCCGCGGGCCGGGAGGGCAGCCGCAGCCAGCTGCTCCTGGACACCATCCGCCGGGAACGGCTCACCGTGCGCCAGGTGCTGCACCGCTTTGCCGGCGCCCGCGGCCACTACGCCGTGGCCGGAACCCCGGTGCAGGTGGCCGACGAGATCCATCGGTGGTTCAAAAACGGTGCCGCCGACGGATTCAACATCATGCCGCCCTGGCTGCCCGGCGGCTTCGAGGCCTTCGCGGACGAGGTGGTCCCGATCCTGCAGTCCCGCGGCCTGTTCCGGACCGAGTACTCCGGCCGGACGCTGCGCGAACACTTCGGGCTGGAACGGCCCGAGAGCCAGTACACCCGGCAACTTCAAGACACCAAGCAACTTCTAGGAGCATCCGCATGACTGACTACCGGAACCTCGGCGCCACAGGCCTCAAAGTCAGCCCCCTGACGCTGGGCACCATGATGTTCGGGGCCATCGGCAACCCGGACCACGACGACTCCATTCGCGTCATCCACCGGGCGCTTGATTCCGGCATCAACGTGGTGGACACCGCGGACGTCTACTCACAGGGCGAGTCCGAAACCATCGTGGGCAAGGCGCTCAAGGGCCGCCGCGACGAGGTGGTCCTGGCCACCAAAGTCCACGGACGCCTCGGCGAGGACATCAACCAGGCCGGCAATTCGCGCCGCTGGATCATCCGTGCCGTGGAGGACAGCCTGCGCCGGCTGCAGACCGACTGGATCGACCTCTATCAGGTGCACCGGCCGGAACCGGACACCGACATCGACGAGACACTCGGCGCGCTGTCCGACCTCGTCCGGCAGGGCAAGATCCGCTACATCGGCACGTCCACTTTCGAGCCCGGCCAGATCGTGGAGGCCCAGTACGTGGCCCGCGAGCGCCACCGCGAACGGCCGGTGACGGAGCAGCCGCCGTACTCCATCCTGGCGCGCGGCGTGGAACGCGAAGTCCTGCCGTTGGCACAGCGACACAGGCTGGGCGTGCTGCCCTGGAGCCCGCTGGCCGGCGGCTGGCTGTCCGGCCGGATCAAGGCCGACGGCGGCCACGTACCGTCCAGCCGGGCCGCCCGGCAGCCTGCGCGGCATGATCCGTCCACCGCCGAGAACGCCCGCAAGACGCAGGCAGTTCTGGAGCTGACCGAGCTCGCGGACCAGGCCGGGCTGTCCCTGATCCATTTGGCGCTTGGATTTGTCCTGGAACACCCGGCCGTCAGCTCCGCGATCATCGGCCCGCGGACGCTGGAGCAGCTGGAAGGCGCCCTTGGCGCGGACAAGGTGAGCCTGTCCCCCGATGTGCTGGACCGGATCGACGAAATCGTCCCGCCCGGCACCACGCTGAACGCCTCAGACTCCGGCTACCAGCCGCCGTCGCTCCTTGATCCGCTGCTGCGGCGCCGCAGCCGCTGAGGCGGCCGCTTATCCAAGGCACCGCACCGGATCCGGGGATTGTTAGCGCAACAGAACCTTGAACGTACTGAATCGCGGACAAGCCCCCGGACGGCATGACTACTGGCCGAACGTGGTGGTGGCCAGCCGGTACAGCGTGAGCACGAGCGACAAGCGCACGCGTCCCGGCGCGGTGCGGATGTCGAACCCGAGCGCCGTGGAGTACTCAGCCGCCCGGTTCTGCACACTGGAGTGGTGCAGGCCCATTTCCTCCGCGACGGCCCGCAGGCTGCTGGCCGTTGCAAGGGACTCGAGAAGCGCCAGCGCCTTCGGCTGCGACTGGAGGAGCAGTTTCAGCGCCGTAAGGTCCGGGGTTTCGAAGCGGGCAGAATCGGCGAGTTCCGCGAAG
The DNA here is from genome assembly GCA_036566705.1 of Arthrobacter sp. GTDB lineage: Bacteria > Actinomycetota > Actinomycetes > Actinomycetales > Micrococcaceae > Arthrobacter. Next base: position 4,216 of record DATCVX010000303.1, read on the forward strand.
ACGAGCAGGCTGCCCAGGTCATCGGCGAGCTGGCAAGGATTCTGCGCCGTGGCCAGGCGCAGGGCGAGGAGAGCCGATGCCCATGACCGGTCGAGCGCACCGGGAACCATGGCCAGGCCAACGCCCGACCGGGCACCGGGCTGGCCATCCGGCGGTTGGGCGTCCGAAAGCCGGCGTATGGCTGCCCGAACCGGCCCCACTCCGGTGTAGATCACCGAGCTTGGCCCAGGCAGCGCCACAGAGGCCGGAACGGCAACCACCCTGTAGCTTGATTCCCGTTCGAGATGAAGCATGGCGGCTGCGTCCATCCGCCTGTCCAGCGGGGCGGCGCCGTCGATGACCGTCTCGACAGCCCGGCGGGACGCGGCCACCGGACTTGTGCGGTCCAAGGAGATGCCAAGCGCGATGGCCACACGCTCAAGGATCATTTCATCGTTAGCGAAGGCCTGGCCCCTGCGCTCAATCCACACCCGTCCGCCGTCACCGAAATCGTGGCCCGGCCAGGCGCCAGGTTCGCCGGAAGCGGTTTTTGTGCCGGAGGCGTCGACGCGCACGGAATTGCCGTCCGCGCTGTATCCCGCCGCGCAGCCACTCAGGACGGCGGCCCCGCTCAGCAGGACCTGGGCGCTGGCATGGCCGTCGACGAGCGCGTCAAAGTACGCGATCACCTTCAGGCTTTCGGACGCCTCAGGGTCGAGCGCTTTGAGTCGCCATACAAGTCCCTGCATGTCCGCCGCTCGTAGAGTTAGCTTTTGGTGCGAATTTTACTCCGCCAGCATCTGCCAGGCGCCGGGTATCGCGTCAGGCTCGCCCGGCACCGTCAGGCGCCGAGGATGCGGCGCACCCACTTCGTCCGAACGTCGCGGGCCTGGATCGACAAAGCGGCCTGGGGCACGATCATGTCGAAGCCGTGGAACCCGCCCGCCCACACATGCAGTTCGGCTACGCCTCCTACTGCCCAGATCGCGCTGGCGTACGCCACAACCTCGTCCCGGAACACCTCTGCCGTGGCTGCATCGAGGAAGGCCGGCGGCAGGCCGGACAGATCAGTTGCCCGGGCCGGCGCCGCATAGATCGACACGTCCGCCGTCTTGCGCCGGTCGCCCAGCAAGGCATCCCAGCCGGTGTCGTTGCTGGTCCGGTCCCACAGCCCGAAGCCGTCAATCTGGTAGCTGGACACCGTTTCGTTGCGGTCATCGAGCATGGGACAGATCAGCACCTGGCCAGCCAAAGCCGGACCTCCCCTGTCCCGCGCCATCAGGGCCACTCCGGCGGCGAGTCCGCCGCCGGCACTCGCGCCGGCGATTAAGAGCCGCTCCGGGTCGAAGCCGAGCTCCTCGGCGTGCCCGGCTGTCCAGACGAGGCCGGCATAGCAGTCCTCCACGGGTGCCGGATCCGGGTTCTCAGGTGCGAGGCGGTACTCAACGGAGACCGCGACGGCGTCCATCAGTTCGACCCATTCGATGAGCATGTCCGCTCCAAGGAAGCGGTCGCCAATGACCATGCCGCCGCCGTGGGTGTGATAAATCCCGGGTCCGCCGGGGACATGATCGATCCTGGAGAAGATGGAAACAATGAGGTCGGGGGCGCCTTCGGGGCCAGGGATTGTCCGCTCAACGTGGCGTACGGCGTGCCCTGCAAGCTGCTCTTCAATGGACGAGGTCAGTGGTGCGCCCCGCATCGCCGAGATCATGTCCGGTGTCAGCGTGGGGTTGAGCAGATCCCCCAGCGCCGTAAGTGTTGCGCCGAGCTCTACATCAAAGGGCGGGGCTTTGTGGATCGGTGTCATGGTGCCTCCTGCGTGGCCGGCCACCGCGTTGTGACCTGAAATTCAGCCTAGGTATTCCCCATCGCGATTCTAACCGCCAGCAACACGCAAACCGGACGGCCCAAACCGCCATCTGGCGGGTGCCTCCTCGGGTTCGAAGGTGTTCGGTTCCTGGGTGGCACCCAGGCCAACACCTTCGTTCCCGGCCGGGATGCCGCCGTCGTGCTTTTTCGTCTCAGCCGCGCCGTTGCCGGCCGCCTCCTGCGCGTCGTCGGGCAGGGATTCGGGTGAATTGATGGTCATGGCCGCTCCTTCGTCGGTGGGCAACCACGCTATCAGCGCGCCGGTGGGATGGCTCGCGGTTTGGCGGAATATCCTGAGGGAAAGCTCTTTCCGGGATCGTCCACGTCAAAGGAACAACCATGGAATACCGCACCCTTGGCCGCACCGGCCTGTCCGTCTCCGCCGTCTGTGTCGGCACCAGCTCACTGGGCAGCCACCCGGCACCGCACGGTACCGACACCGCCGTCGCCACCATCCGCCGGGTCCTCGAAGGCCCCTTCAATTTCATCGACACGTCCAACGAGTACGGGCTGACGAACAGTGAGCGCCGCATCGGCCAGGCCCTCGCGGAAGCCGGCGGCCTGCCCGAGGGCGTTGTGGTGGCCACGAAGGTGGACCCCATCCGAGGCGTCAGCGACTTCTCCGGGGACCGGGTCCGCCGCTCCGTGGAGGAGTCCCTCGAGCGGCTCGGCCTGGACCGGCTCCAGCTGGTGTACCTCCACGATCCCG
>DATCVX010000304.1:0-4272 GCA_036566705.1 Arthrobacter sp.
CGGTGAGACCCTGACCGACGCCGAGAACCCGCAGCCGCTGCCGCTGATCACTGTGGATGATCCCGCGATCTCCATGACCATCGGTATCAACACCTCGCCCCTGGCCGGCAAGGTCAAGGGCGCCAAGGTCACTGCCCGCCAGGTGAAGGACCGCCTGGACAAGGAACTGATCGGTAACGTCTCCATCAAGGTTCTGCCCACAGAGCGTCCCGACGCCTGGGAAGTCCAGGGCCGTGGCGAGCTGGCGCTGGCCATCCTCGTTGAGCAGATGCGCCGTGAAGGCTTCGAACTGACCGTGGGCAAGCCGCAGGTTGTCACCAGGACCATCGACGGCAAGATCCACGAGCCGATGGAACACATGACCATCGACGTGCCGGAAGAATACCTCGGCGCCGTGACGCAGCTCATGGCCGCCCGCAAGGGCCGCATGACCAACATGGCCAACCACGGCACCGGCTGGTGCCGCATGGAGTTCATCGTTCCCGCCCGCGGCCTGATCGGCTTCCGCACCAAGTTCCTCACGGACACCCGCGGCGCCGGCATCGCGGCCTCCATCTCCGAGGGCTACGAGCCCTGGGCCGGTCCGATCGAGTACCGCACCAACGGTTCCATGATCGCCGACCGCGCCGGTGTTGTGACGCCGTTCGCCATGATCAACCTGCAGGAACGCGGCTCCTTCTTCGTGAAGCCCACCTCCGAGGTCTACGAAGGCATGATCGTGGGCGAGAACTCCCGCGCCGACGACATGGACGTGAACATCACCAAGGAAAAGAAGCTCACCAACATGCGTGCCGCTTCCTCCGATACCTTCGAGAACCTGACGCCGCCGCGCGACCTGACCCTCGAAGAGTCCCTCGAATTCGCCCGCGAGGACGAGTGCGTCGAGGTAACCCCGGAGTCCATCCGCATCCGCAAGGTCATCCTGGACACCAACGAGCGAGCGAAGGCCAACCGCGCCCGCGCGAAGGTCTAGTCACCAACAGCACGTAAAAGAAACTGCCGGTACGGCAGGCGGGATTCCCGCCGTCGTACCGGCAGTTTTGTTTACCCGACAGATTGCCGGGTCAGTCGCGGGTGCGCGCCTCGCGCCGCGGCGGAGCGGGCGGCACTTCCTTGGCGGCCACCACGAGCTCCAGGGGGATCACGACGTCGGCCTGCCGGGTACGCACGGTGCAGTCGCCCTCGTCAGCGTCCACCAGGAGCCCCAGCGCGTCAGTGAGGCCGCCGCCGGCGATCCGGTAGCGGACCACCACCCTGGTCCCGGGCGCGGCGGCGGCCAGAAACTCTTGGGGCGTAGGCTGGGTGGGTCTCACCACTTCATACTATGGGCCCCGCTAGGTTCGCAGGAACGGGCTGGGAGATAATAGGCTCAGAAGTCAAGAGTCCGGCCAGCGTGCCGGATGCAACTGCCGGCGGTCGCCGGAAACAACGTGGAGAGGCAAGGGACGTGACGTACGTAATCGCGCAGCCGTGTGTAGATGTCAAGGACAAGGCATGCATTGAGGAATGCCCGGTCGACTGCATCTATGAGGGTGAGCGTTCGCTGTACATCCATCCGGATGAGTGCGTTGACTGTGGTGCCTGCGAGCCGGTATGCCCGGTGGAGGCCATCTACTACGAAGATGACACCCCCGATGAGTGGGCAGACTACTACAAGGCGAACGTGGAGTTCTTCGACGATCTCGGCTCTCCGGGCGGCGCCGCAAAAATCGGCAACACGGGCAAGGACCACCCGATGATCGCTGCCCTGCCGCCGCAGAACCAAGACCACTGAGCCGGGACGCCCCGGTGACCGCAGCGGTGAACAGTTTTGGCCTGAGCCTGCCCGACTACCCGTGGGAGGCCATGGCGCCGTACCTGGCCAGGGCGGCGGAGCATGCCGGCGGGGCCGTCAACCTCTCCATCGGCACTCCCGTTGACCCCACGCCCGCGCTGATCCAGGAGGCCCTCAAGGCCGCCGCGGACGCCCCGGGCTACCCGACCGTGCACGGCACCATCCCGCTGCGGGAAGCCATCGCCGCCTGGTTCGACCGGCGCCGCGGCGTTCCGGGCCTGGACCCCAAAAACATCATGCCCACCGTCGGTTCCAAGGAACTGGTGGCGTGGCTGCCCCTGCTGCTGGGGCTCAAGCCGGGTGACGTCGTCGTCCGTCCCAAGGTGGCCTACCCGACCTACGACATCGGTGCCACGTTTGCCGGCGTCACGTCGGTGGCCACGGACAACCTTGATGAACTGGATGAAAGTACCCGTTCGAGGGTGCGGCTGATCTGGGTGAATTCCCCGGGTAATCCCACCGGGAGCGTCAGGGGCATTGAATCGCTGCGGGCGCTGGTGGAGCAGGCCAGGGAACTTGGAGCCGTGGTCGCCTCGGATGAATGCTACGCCGAGCTCGGCTGGGGCGCCTGGGACGTCCAGCGCGGAGGCGAACCGGTGCCCAGCATCCTGGACCCCCGCGTCGCAGGCGCGTCTCATGAGGGACTGCTGGCCGTGTACTCGCTGAGCAAGCAATCCAACGTTGCCGGCTACCGGGCTGCCTTTGTGGCCGGCGATCCGGAGATTATGGCCAACCTGGTCAATAGCCGCAAGCACGCGGGCATGATCGTTCCCTATCCCGTGCAGGAAGCCATGCGTGTCGCTTTGGGCGACGACACGCATGTCGTGGCACAGAAGGAGCTCTACCGCGGACGCCGGGAACGGCTGGTGCCGGCGCTGCAGCAGTTCGGCCTGGAGATCAAGGAATCCGAAGCCGGCCTGTACCTCTGGACCACTGCCGGTGAGGGCACCTGGGACACCGTGGGCCGCCTCGCGGACCGCGGGATTGTGGTGGGCCCGGGCGTTTTCTACGGCGAGGCCGGCAACGGGTTCGTCCGCGTGGCGCTAACAGCCACCGACGAACGGATCGACGCCGCGGTGTCGCGGCTCGCCGCAGCCGCGTAACAATCGTGTGACTCGCGCCACAACGGGGCCATTTTAGGGCATTTCCGAACGTCGCCGATTAGTGACACCCGCCAAGGAGCGGTACTTTTTAAGTGACTATCAATGGTGGCTTTCTACAAGAAGGCAGCCCGGGTGTTGGATTCCTGGATGAACAGGGACGGTGCCACGGCTCACCTGATGTTGGATCAAGCTTTCGACAGAGGCCCAAGGCGCCTCATGAAGGGGACTCCATGACTGAGACCAACAGCGCAACCCTGCACCATGCAGGAGGCGAGCTCAAGCTCCCGCGCATCCAGGTTGTTGAAGGAAACGAAGGCTACGACGTTTCCAAGCTGCTCAAGCAGACGGGCGCAGTCACCTTTGACCCCGGCTTCATGAACACCGCAGCAACCACCTCCGCTATCACCTACATTGACGGCGATGCGGGCATCCTGCGTTACCGCGGATACCCCATCGAGCAGCTGGCGCAGCACTCCAGCTTCCTCGAGGTTTCCTACCTGCTGATCTACGGCAACCTGCCCAGCGCCACGGAACTGGAAGAGTTCGACCAGAAGATCCGCCGCCACACCCTCCTGCACGAAGAGCTCAAGGGCTTCTTCAGCGGCTTCCCGCGGGACGCGCACCCTATGCCCGTGCTGTCCTCGGCTGTGTCGGCACTGTCCACCTTCTACCAGGACTCCCTGGACCCGTTCAACGCCGAGCAGGTGGAAGTCTCCACCATCCGCCTCATGGCCAAGATGCCGGTCATCGCCGCTTACGCGCACAAGAAGTCCATCGGCCAGCCCATGCTGTACCCGGACAACTCCCACAACCTCGTGGAAAACTTCATGCGCCTGAGCTTCGGCCTCCCGGCCGAGCAGTACGAAGTGGACCCGGTCATCGCCAAGGCCCTGGATCTGCTGCTGATCCTGCACGCCGACCACGAACAGAACTGTTCCACCTCCACGGTGCGCCTGGTGGGTTCCTCCAACGCCAACCTCTTCGCATCAGTCTCGGCAGGCATCAACGCCCTCTTCGGCCCGGCCCACGGCGGCGCCAACGAAGCCGTGCTGAAGATGCTCCGCCAGATCCAGGCCGACGGCACCAAGCCCGAGGACTACATGGAGAAGGTCAAGAACAAGGAAGACGGCGTCCGCCTGATGGGCTTCGGACACCGTGTCTACAAGAACTACGATCCCCGTGCCAAGATCGTCAAGGCAACGGCCCATGAGATCCTCAGCAAGCTCGGCGGCAACGACGAACTGCTGGACATCGCCATGCGCCTGGAAGAGAAGGCCCTGAATGATGACTACTTCATCCAGCGCAAGCTCTACCCGAACGTGGACTTCTACACCG
>DATCVX010000305.1:0-5218 GCA_036566705.1 Arthrobacter sp.
ACGTTGTCCTCGACTTCCACGTCGGTGTTGATCGAGTTGTCCTCGGTGTACTCGAACTCATTGTCGGCAACAACAATGTTGTCCTCGACGACGGTGGTTTCGGAGTTGTCCTGGAAGGAGTCCTCGATCGCCACGTCGGTGCTCTGGTCATTGAACGAGTCGGCAACAGCCAGGTCAGTCGAGTTGTCCTGGAAGGAGTCCTCGATCGCCACATCCGTATTGGTGGAGTTGTCGGAGTTGTCCGTGGTCGTGGTGGTCGAGTTGTCCGAGTTGTCGTTGAACGAATCCGCAATGTCGACGTCCAGATCGGTCTCAGTCGAGTTGTCCGAGTTGTCGTTGAACGAATCGTTGATGGAATTGTCGGAGTTGTCCGAGTTGTCGGAGTTATCCGAGTTGTCCGAATTGTCGTTGAACGAATCCGCAACGTCGACATCCACATCGGTGTTGAAGGAGTCGTCGATGTCCGTCTCCGCGTTGCCGATGTTGACGTCGCCGCCGGCCGTGATCGAGTTGTCCGTCGAGTTGTCCGTGTTGGTCGAATTGTCCGTGTTGTAGGAGTCCCGGATGTTGTTGGAATCAGCTACGTCAGCGTCATCGCCGGCCGCAATTGCACGGTCACCCGAAGCAACCACGGAGTCGTTGTCGAACCACTGCCGGACGTCGCCGTCGGCCCAGATGTTCTGGTTCACGGACTGGTCGGTGATGGTGTCGCGGTCATCCACCGTTGAGGTGTAGGAGTAGTTGTTGACTACGTGCTGTAGCTGCTGGACAGCGTGCGCGTGGTCATCGTGGTGTCCGCCGCCGCCACCGTGGGGAGGCGGAGGAGGAGTGGCGCCGGCACCACCGCTGCCGCCGTTATGGCCGGTTGCTGCTGCGCCGTTGCCGCCGGTGTTGTACTCCCGGTCGAAGGACGAGTGGTTGAGGGTGATGGGTGCGTAGTCCAAGACAACGGGCATGGCCGCATCGACATCTGCAGAGCAGACGTCACCGAGGCCGGCGTTGGCCAGAGCCTGCTCCGGGTCGTCAAGGAACTCCTGTGCTGCTTGCTGGTTTCCAAAAAGGCTCATCAGGAACTGGACGAGCTCGTTGGCGAGTGTAGGCATTTGGGTGTCCTCAAATCTTCTCTGAGTTGCGGATGGCCTGGTGTCGTTACCGGGCTTGAATCAAACGTACGGTCCCACCCAAAGACCGGGCATCGGGTCACTTCCCCCTACCGTCATGCCCCTGCTAGGGGATCGCCGGTAGTCCCGTTAGGGGTACTAGGGGCTATTCTCGTTGGGGGTTTTCAGCGCCCAGGGCAAGCCGGAGCCGGACCAGCAGGTCGGAGCGGTTTTCGGCGCCGAGCCGGCGGCGCATCCGGGCAATGTGGTGTTCAGCGGTCCGCGGGGAGATGTAGATGGCCTCCCCTATCTCGCGGTAGGTCTTGCCTTCCAGCACGAGCCTCGCCACTTCTTTTTCGCGCTCGCTCAATCCTGAAGCGCCGTCCGGCGTCAGGCTGCCGTTCTGGTCAGGAGCGGGAACGTTGCGGGGCTCCGACGGTCCGGACGCACCCGTGCCGGCCGAGCTTCCCTGCGGGTGAAGGTCCCTGGCGCAGGACAACAGGCGCACCATGTCCTTGCGGTCGTCCGCGCGGGCTGCGGCGTGCCCGGCAAGGCGCGCACCCTCCCACGGCATTCCGACGGTGTTCAGGCCCCGTGCGGCAGCCTCCACATCGGCGGCCAGGAAATTCGCCGCGAGGACCGAGACCCACGTTTTCCCTGCGGTAGCGAGCACCCAGGCGAGATGGCTGTGGTCTGCCGCCCGTGCCAATGCGGTGGCATGCGGTGCCAGGTCTGCCGGGCTCTCGTTCAGCAGCGCCGCCTGGACGCCTGCCCAGTGCAGCGGCACCGCCCACAGCGGGGGGTCGCCAAGATCGTGCAGCAGCTTCCACGCTTCGTGCAGGTAATGCGATACCCGTCTCGTTTCCCGCAGCCGTGCGGCCGTGATCATCAGCTCACCCCACGGCAGCAGGCTGTAGAGGTCCACGGACGTGTGCAGCATGGCTTCCCGGGCGCGTTCCCACGCCAGGACCAGGTCGTGGACTTCGCCGCTTCTGCGTGCCAGGCCCACTTCCAGCGCTGAGCACAGGAACTCGTCGCGTGGGACCAGTGGCCAGGGGTTGGCTTTTGAGGCTTCGTTGAGGGCCAGCCGGGCGTCCTCGGGGTTGTCCTGCTGCATGGCTGACCACGCCTGAAGCATAAAGAGCCTCGGCTTGGCCGCGTCGCCGCCCTGGCCCGCGGCAATAGCGGCCCGCACGATGGTCTCGGCCAGGTGAGGTTCACCGCTGTGCAGGGCCACCAGCGCAGCGAGGGCACCCGGTGTGTCCGGGAACGGGACCGCGGCGCCTGACGCATTCATCATGTCGGAAGCATGGATCAGGAGGGGAAGCCCCTGATGCGGGTCCCCGGCCAGCGATTCCAGGACACCCTTGGCCGTCTGGGCCTGCGCCACGGCCAGGAGGGTGGGCGACGCCGGAGACGAGCCGCCGGGGAACATGGACTCGGCCCCGGCGCGGTTGCCGCAGCCGATCATGGCCACGGCGGCAGCCGGCGCGGACGGTCCCACCTTTCCCGCGCCCAGCCAGCCATAGACGTCCGCGCTGCGGCCAAGCATGCCCCGCTGCGCCCATACGGCGGCAGAGACGTCCACAGCGAGCCGGAGGTCGGGCGGTTCCGGGCACACCAGCAGGCCCTCGATAATGCGGTCCGCGGTATCCAGGTCTCCGGTGGCCGAAGCGGCATGCGCGCGGCGGGCCGCCGTGGCCAACTCGTCGGCACCTGCCAGGAGCGCCTCGTCGTAGAGCTGGGCGGCCAGGCCCGGATCGTGCTCAAGTGCCTTATTACCGGCCTTTTCCAGCTCCGCCGCGACGCGGGGGTCAGCGAGGCCGCTGCGTGCAAGTTCACGGGCCAAGTCGCCAAGCGGGCGGCCTTCCGCGGCGAAGCATCCCACGAGTTCGCGCTGCAGTGCGTGGATCCTGGCTGTGGGCGTCAGGGTCAGGAGTGCGTGCTGCGCAGTCCCTACGACGGTGCCGTCCGGCAGGAGGAGCCCGGTGGCTTCTGCCCTTGCCGCGAGTGAATCAAGGCTCTCGACGTCCCCGCCGGCCACCTTCCGTTCGAGCTCCGCGGGCAGCGGGCCGGGAAGGCTGAAGCCCACTGACAAGGCCAGCAGGAGTTCCCTGACGGCGGCATTCTCGCCGCGAAGCTGCTGCGCCATGTACTGCGGGCTGCCCGGCGCCAGCAGGTCCGCTTCCGGCCCGGCCGGGTCCGGGCCGTAAATGTACGACGACGGGACCTGTGTCCCGCGTCCATTCCCGTCGAGGATTTCCCGGGCCGACGGCTGATGATCGCCAACCACGCGTCAGACCGCCGGCTCGATCGGGATGGGGTCAGCAGTGGACGCCGTGGGTTCCGGCGCAGGCGGCTCGGTGGTAGGGTCCGGCACCGGCGTTGTCGGATCCGGATCCGGATCCGGCGCTGGCGGCTCCGTGGTCGGGTCCGGCGCCGGCGTTGTCGGGTCCGGATCCGGCACAGGCGGCTCCGTCGTCGGGTCCGGCACCGGGTCAGTGGTGGGGTCTGGCACCGGGTCAGTGGTCGGGTCCGGATCCGGCGCAGGCGGATCCGTCGTCGGGTCCGGTACCGGGTCAGTGGTGGGGTCAGGATCCGTTGTGGTCGTTTCCGTGAGCGTACCGGATCCGCCGGTGCCCTGCGCTGGGTCGGACGTTGCACCCTGTGTTCCGTCTGGTGTGCTTCCTGCCGCGACGGCACCTTCGCTGCCCGCGGACCCCGCTGCGGGAGTGCTGTCGGACGGCCTGCTGGTGGGCGACGCCGCTGCCTCGATCCCGGCCGTGGCTGCGGGCCTGTCCGTAGTCTTCTTGGCGCTGGCCTCAAGGCCCTTCAGAGGAGCCTGGGCTCCGCCCGCGGCACCGGCTGCAGCTCCTGCCGCGCCGCCCGCCGGAGCCGGGCCACCCGGGTCCGCAGCGCCGGCCTCCGCCGGGTTGTTCGGCGGGACTTCCGCCTGCGGCGCGAACATGGCGGTGAGGCTGCCCAGTCCCTCGGGACTTTGCGCAGCTGTTGCAGTAAAGACGGTGAACAGCGCAGCCGCGGCGGCCACTGCCGTGAACCTCACCGTTGGCCGCGGGCTATGCTGCCCTGATTTCGCGCCAGGTGCATGGGACCCGGCGTGGGCGCCCGAATGGCCCCTGGCACCGACGCCTGGGGCGGCGGTGCCAGCCAAGGAGCCAAATGCGGCCCCGGACTTCCGGGACCAGCTGGCACGACGGTTATCCGCGTGCGGCTCAACGTTTGTCAGGGCAGTGTCTGTGCGGGTTCCGGTGGAAGCGGTGTTCAGGGCGGCAACGGCGGCGGCCACGCCTGCGCTGAGATCCCCGGCAGTTACGGAGGCCCCCGTAACTGCCGAAACCGCTGCAGCCTGCCGGGCGCGAAGTGCTGCCACTGCTGCACCAAGGCAAATGGATGATTTGGGGTCAGCGTCCACGGCGATGGGCCGGTCCAGCTGTTCCGAAATGAGTTGTGCAACGAGCGGAATCCGCGAAGAACCGCCGATCAGGAGCACCGCGGTGAGGTCATCCGCCGCCAGGCCGAGCTCGACGAGGGAATTTTCCAGGGCGTCCACCGTTTCGCGGATGGGTTCCTCGATCATGGCCTCAAGTTCGGCGCGGACCAGCCGCACCTGCCGGTGGACGCCGGGCAGGAATACGGAAATGCTGGCCTCACTATCGGCCGAGAGCGCTTCCTTGGCTTCCACGCATTCACGCCTCAGCCGGGCCAAGGCCGCCATGGCCGCCGGGTCGGCGGGGTCGAGGGCGGTGAACGCCTCGCCGGTGTGGGCCGCAACGTGGCGGAGGACCGCCGCGTCGAAGTCGGCGCCGCCCAGGCCTTCGATCCCTTCCGGACGGCCGAGGAACTCAAAGCGGCCGGCGTCGGCCTTCCTCAGGATGGCGGTGTCAAAAGTGCCGCCGCCAAGGTCGTAGACGGCGATGGTGCTGCCGTCCTCCACCCTCACCTGCGAGGCGTAGTGCAGCGCTGCCGCTTCCGGTTCACTGACGAGGGCTACGTCATGGAGGCCCCTGGCGGTGAGGGCTTCCTTGATGACGGAGATCCGGTGGCCGCCCCAGGCTGCCGGGTGCGACAGGATGATATGCGACGGCGGTTCGCCTTCG
>DATCVX010000306.1:0-2951 GCA_036566705.1 Arthrobacter sp.
CCTCGATCCGGAACGAGCCGAACCAGATCACCGCCACACTGGAAATGTTCAGCACCAGCATCACCACGGGGAACGCGAGCGCCATCAGCCGGCCGGCGCGCAGGGCGGTGTCCGTGACGTCCTCGTTGGCCCGGGCGAAGCGGGCGGTCTCCACGTCCTCGCGGACGAACGCGCGGACCACGCGGATGCCGGTGAGCTGTTCGCGGAGCACGCGGTTCACGGTGTCGATCCGGGTCTGCATCAGCCGGAACAGCGGCACCATCCGGGTGATGATCAGCCCCACGCCGATCATCAGGGCGGGCACGGCCACGGCGATCAGCCAGGACAGCTGCACGTCCTGCCGGACGGCCATGATCACGCCGCCGATGGCGAGCATGGGCGCGGCCACCATCATGGTGGCGGCCATCAGCACCAGCTGCTGGACCTGCTGGACGTCGTTGGTGGACCGGGTGATCAGGCTGGGCGCGCCGAACCTGGTGACTTCCTGCTCGGAGAACTCCCCCACCCGGGAGAAGATGGCTCCGCGCAGGTCCCGGCCCACGCCCATGGCGGCCTTCGCCCCGAAGTACACGGCGATCACGGCGCAGATGATCTGGAGCAGGGTGATGCCCAGCATCAGGGCGCCCAGGCTGAGGATGACGCCGGTGTCCCCCTTGGCCACGCCCTCGTCGATGATGTCGGCGTTCAGCGTGGGCAGGTAGAGGGACGCGATGGACTGCGCCAGCTGGAAAATGACGACGGCGATCAGCAGCTGCCGGTGCGGCCGCAGGTATTCAATAAGCAGTTTCCAGAGCAAAGCGGCTCCAACCATTTCGGTCCCGCGGGAGGCGGTTCGAAGGTCAGTTTACGTCTGGTTGCTGGGGGCAACCAGTGCGCTGCCGGGAGAAGTGGGCGGGTTCTCCCAGAGCGTATTTACCGCCCAAGGACACGTACCGGCTTCCTTCCCGGCACACACCTCTCAGCCGCGGCGGGGAGCTGAAAAATCGGCGGTGTCGAGGCTGATGGTGAACGGTCCGTCATTGACCAGGGACACTTGCATCATGGCCCCGAACCGCCCGGTGGACACCTCCGCGCCAAGGCCGCGCAGGGAAGTGACCAGGTGTTCAACCAAGGGCTCACTGGTGTCCGCCGGCGCCGCGTCCGACCAGGAGGGGCGCCGCCCACGCCGTGTGTCGGCGTACAGCGTGAACTGGCTGACCACCAGCAGGGGGCCGTTCTGGTCGGCACACGACTTCTCGCCGTCAAGGATCCGCAAGGTCCAGATCTTAGCGGCGAGGGCCGCCGCATCGTCCACAGTGTCCGTGTGGGTGGCGCCGGCCAGGACAACGAGTCCCGGGCGGTCAATGGACCCCACTGTTTCACCGTCGATGGTGACCTCGGCTCGGGTGACCCGCTGAAGGATGGCTCGCACGCATCAACCCTAACGGAGTGCGGCAGCAGGTTGTCTTGTCATCAGCCCTCAGCTTGGGGCCGCAGGCCGACTTCCTCCTTCAGATGCTGCCGCAACTTGCCCACAATCCTGCCAAGGTCTTCCAGGTCTTCCGGAGTCAGTGCCTCGATGAAGAGCTGGCGGATAAGGCGAAGATGCGGGGCGGACGATGCCCGGAAAATGCGCGCGCCTTCATCAGTCAGTTCCACCACCGCCCCGCGGCTGTCATTGCCGGACTTTTTCCGGCAGATGAGGCCGCGGCTTTCCATGCGCCCCAGATGATGGGAGAGCCTGCTCCGCTCCCAACCGATGCCCTCAGCAAGTGCCGATGACCTCAGCCGGTGTTCATCCGCCTCGCTCAGCGCCAGAAGAACCGCGTAGTCACCCGGGGAAATGCCTGAGGTGGACTGCAGTCCTGCCGCCATCGCCTGCCGGATATCCTCGCTGGTCTCCACGTACTCGCGCCAGATGCCCAACTCGTCCGCGGTGGGGCTCCGCCGTCCGGTCTTGCTGCCCTGCTCCATGACATTTCTCCTCGCTTGACATGTCAACTATATCGGGGTGATGATTGACGCGTCAATTAAGTAATTGACACATCAATTAGTGAAGGCAGTGCGATCATGATCTTTGGTTTGGATACCTTTGGCGATGTCCCGCTGGACGACGCCGGTGTGCCCGTCAGCCACGCCAGGGCGATCCGGCAGCTGGTGGACGAGGCCGTCATTGCCGATCAGCTCGGCGTGGATGTCTTCACTGTGGGAGAACACCACCGCCCCGAATATTCGGTGTCAAGCCCGGAAACGGTACTCGCCGGGATGGCCACAGTGACTTCCCGTATCCGCCTGGGCTCGGGCGTAACGGTCCTCAGCTCCGACGATCCGGTGCGAGTCTTCCAGCGGTTTGCCACCGTGGATGCCCTGTCCAACGGCCGCGCCGACGTCATTCTCGGACGAGGATCCTTCACGGAGTCCTTCCCGCTCTTCGGCTACGACCTGAAGGACTACGACGTCCTGTTTGAGGAGAAGATCGAACTCTTCGCCCAGCTCCTCAAGGAAGCACCGGTCACCTGGAACGGCACCACCCGTGCCCCGCTGGTGAACGCCGACGTGTACCCCAAGACGGAAAACGGCCTCAAAACCTGGGTAGGTGTAGGCGGAACACCGACCTCAGTAGTCCGGACCGCGAAGTACGGATTCCCCCTGATGCTCGCCATCATCGGCGGCCAGCCGGAGCGGTTCAGCCCGTTCATCGACCTCTACAAGCGGGCATCGGCGGAATTCGGAACGACGGCCTGGCCCGTAGGGATGCACTCCCCCGGTTTCATTGCAGACACCGACAACGAGGCCAAGGAGGTGTTCTGGCCCCACTACAAAGTGGTCCGCGACCGCATCGGAGCACTCCGGGGGTGGCCGCCGGTCCGCCGCGAAGAGTTCGAATCGGAGATCGAGCACGGCTCCATGTACATCGGGTCCCCGGAAACCGTGGCCAAGAAGATCGCACGGACAGCGGCAGCCATGGACGT
>DATCVX010000307.1:0-2772 GCA_036566705.1 Arthrobacter sp.
GCCACCTGGGTGGGCCAGGCATTCGGCTGGCGCCTGCTGTTTGTCCTGGTGGGGGCCATCGGCCTGCTGACCCTGGCGCTGCTCTGGAGGTTTGTGCCGTTCCAGGCGGCCCACCCCGATGCCAGCATCCGGCGCGAGCTCGGGGCGCTGAAGCGGCTGCAGGTCTGGCTCGCCATCCTGATCGGCATTGTCGGCTTCGGCGGATTCTTCGCCACCTACACCTACATCGCGCACACCATGACGTCGGTGGCCGGCATCCCGTCGTCCCTGATTCCGCTGGTGGTTGCCCTCTATGGCCTGGGCATGGTGGCCGGCAACATCGTGGGCGGGCGCATCGCGGACCGGTCCGTGATGGGAACCATCTACCGGGTGCTTCCCGGGATCGCCGTCGCACTGGTGGTCTATGCCGTCGCCGTCCAGTGGCCGTGGTGCGCGTTTGTCATGGTGTTTGTGGTCGGCGCAGCCGGCTCGATGCTGGTGCCCGCCCTGCAGACCCGGCTGCTGGATGCGTCCCCTGACGCGCCGTCGCTGGCTTCGTCCCTCAACCATGCCGCGCTGAACGTGGCCAACGCACTGGGTGCATTCCTCGGCGGCGTGGTGATTGCCTGGGGTTGGGGCTATGTTGCCCCTGCCCTGGTGGGGGCCGTCCTGGCCATCCTTGGGCTGGGCGTTGCCATCGTCAGCGGAATGCTGGAACGCAAAAAACCGCTGGCCGCCTGATCCCCGGAGACAGGTCATCCGGTGGAACGGCGGCCAGCGGCCAGCGGTTAGACACAGCCTGGCTATACCTGCGGAAGGTGCCGTGTCAGGCCTTGGCGTCCTGCTCCCCCGCGTTGCCTGGTGCTGCGTCCGACGGGACTGCGCCCGTTGCGTCCACCCGGTGGATATCCGGTTCCAGGTAAATGACGCGCGCCATCGGAACCGCAGCCCGGATCCGCTCCTCTGCGCCGTCGATGGCCGCGGCGATGTCGCAGCCGGCATCGGCCGCGCCGACGGAAATCTTCGCCGCCACCAGCAGTTCTTCCGGCCCCAGGTGGAGGGTCTTCAGGTGGATGACGCGCGTTCCGCCGTCTTCGATGGCGCGGTGGATCTTTTCGCTGTCATCCTTGGTGGCAGATTCACCCAGCAGCAGCGACTTCGTTTCGATGGCCAGGACGACGGCGATCAGCACCAGCAGGATGCCGATCATGCCGGTACCCACGGCGTCCCACACGCCATTGCCCGTGATCAGGGTGAGCCCCACACCGAAGAGGGCAAAGACCAGGCCCACGAGCGCGCCGAGGTCCTCCAGCAGGATGACCGGAAGCTCGGGCTGCTTGGCGGTCCGGACAAAGCTGACCCAGCCCTGCTTCCCGCGGAGGTGGTTCGACTCGATGATTGCTGTGCGGAACGAGAAGGACTCGGCAATGATGGCGCCCACCAGCACGGCCACCGGAACCCACCAGAAGTCGCCCTCGATGGCGTGCGGGTGCTGCAGCTTCTCCCAGGCCTCGTAGAGTGCAAAGAGGCCACCGACGCTGAACAGCACAATGGAGACGATGAAGGCGTAAATATAGCGCTCACGGCCATAGCCGAAGGGGTGCTCGGGGCTTGCTGCCTTCTTCGCCCGCTTCCCGCCCACCAGCAGGAGGATCTGGTTGCCGGAGTCGGCCAGGGAGTGGATGGCCTCGGCGAGCATCGACGATGACAGCGTCAGGATGTAGGCGACGAATTTGAGGACGGCAATCGTCAGGTTTGCGGCAAGGGCCGCGACGATCGCCTTGGTACCGCCGTTTGCAGCCACGTGGGCTTCACCTCTTCAGGGTTACGGGAACAGGACAGGAATTACGCGAAGCCGGACTCGGCTCCGCCCATGAATACCGTACCTGCCGCGGCGTAAGACACGCACGCCGGACTGGCTGTAAGCCTGCTGACAATAAGGGGGCTGTGTGTTAGCTTGAACAAATATCGGGAAGATTAAGTCCCGGCGAATAAATAAGGAGGAGACATGGGTTTTCTTGCTTGGATTATTCTCGGCCTCATAGTGGGGGCCATAGTTAAGGCCGTTATGCCCGGCAAAGTGGGCGGCGGCTGGGTCACCAGCCTTGTTCTTGGCGTGGTTGGTGCAATTGTGGGCGGCTGGATCGGCAGCCTGCTTTTCGGCAAGGGCGACCTTGCATTCTTTGACCTCGGCACGTGGATTCTCGCCATTGTTGGCGGCCTCGTAGTTGCCGGCGTCTACGGCGCAATTACGGGACGCAGCAAGAGCACGCGCGCACCCTGATTCCCGTCCTACTATTTGAATTTTCACTGCAAGGGCCCCGGATGATCATCCGGGGCCCTGACCTTTAAGCCGATACCGGCAGGCTGCCCTGCTGGGACCGGGCGCTTGCGTAGAGGCAGACGGTTGCTGCGGTCCCGAGGTTGAGGCTCTCGGCGGCCCCGTAGACCGGGACGGCCACGCGGTGGTCGGCCAGTCCCAGTTCAGCGTCCGACAACCCCTGCGCTTCGTTTCCAAACAGCCACGCTGTGGGGTTTTCCAACGGGTAGGCCGATCCGGCGCCGGAGGCACCCAGCCGGCGGGCCGCGTTCTCGTCCTGCAGGGTGTCCAGGTTCAGCTGGCCTTGGCCGTCCGCAGCGAGGACGCCGATGCCGCGTTCCTTGCAGCGGGCCACCAGCTCCTCGACGTCGGCGCCGAGCACCACGGGCAGGTGGAAGAGGGATCCCGCCGTCGAGCGCACGGCCTTGGGATTGTAGATGTCAACGCTGGATGCGGTCAGGATGACGGCGTCC
>DATCVX010000308.1:0-4451 GCA_036566705.1 Arthrobacter sp.
GCGAAGGACATGATGGCCGCGTTCGCGTCAGCATTCGGGAAGAAGACCGTGGGGAAGATCAGGGCGGCGGCGGAACCGAAGATGAAGAAGTCGTAGTATTCGACGGCGCTGCCCAGGAAGCTTGCGAGGGCTGCCTTCTTCGGCGTCCCGGCCGGGGCAGCGATGCCTGGCTCGGCGGACGGAAGTATCTGGCTCATGGAGTTCCTTTGATGTGACGACTTTGTCGCGGATGGATCAGGGGGGCTCGCAGCCGGCACTGCCTGGGGTAAGGCTTGGCACGGCACGGCTGGAATTGCGGGAGAACCCGAAGAGTAGCCACATGGTGGGAGCTACTTGTGCGATACAGCAATGATGGCTGTGAGGGCAGTCACTTGTCAAGAAAATAATCACCATCTAGAAATAGTTGCCACGATGTGGCAATATCGAGCTATGAGTGTGAACCAAGCCACAGCGGCCGACGATGTTGCCGCCGAACGAGACGACGTTGCTTCCGAACCAAAAGCGGCGAAGGCTGACCGGACGGACATGGTGGGCAAAGCCCTGGGCCTGCTGGTCCTCCTGGGGGACGAGCCCAGGGGGGCCAGTGCCGCAGAAATTTCGCGCCGGGCTGATCTGCCGTTCAGCACCACCTACCGGCTGCTGGGTTCGCTCACGCGGGACGGATTTGTGGACTATGAACCCGACGGCAGGCGCTACCACCTGGGCCTGCGCATCTTCCAGTTGGGCCAGCGGGTGTCCAACCACCACGGCTTCGCCGGCACGGCGATGCCCGTCCTGCGCCGGGTGACGGAGCAGACGGGTGAGGCCACCATCCTCAGCGTCAGGGACGGCCACCACCACCTGACGGTCAACAAGGTGGACGGCCCGCAGATGTTCCGCGTGACCAGCGACCCCGGCCACCTTGGTTCCCTGCACACCACCGCGGTGGGCAAGGCGCTGGTGGCTTTCGCTGAGGACTCGGAGCGTGAGCGCCTCCTGGCGGAGCTGGAACTGGAGCCCCTCACGGAGCGCTCCATCACCGACCGGGATGCCTTCCGCGCCGAAATCGACCTTGTCCGGCGTCGGGGCTATGCGGTCATGGACGAGGAGAACGAGACCGGCATGCGCGCCGTTGCGGTCCCGCTTTTCAACTCCCAGGGACATGCCTTCGCATCCCTGGCCACGGCCGTTCCCGTCTTCCGGCTCAGCCTGGAAGCACTCATTGCCCACGTTCCCGTCCTGCAGGAGGCGGCGGCCGAGCTGGCTGCCCGGCTCCCGCTGCGCTGATCCCGGCCCGTGAAAACGGGGGCGAACGCCTTCGGGGTGCGGACCCGTTTTGAGTCAAAGTTCGTATCTCGAACAAGAGTGCGAGATGTGAACAAGTGTTGTACTGTAATCCCTAACACCGGTCACGCCGCGCCCGCCAAGGCATGCGCCGCCGGCCCGGTGCCGTTACCAAAGGAGCTGCACGGATGAGTAATCGAACTGAGTCCTACCTGGTGGGACTGGTCGGCGATGGCGTGATGCCGTCACTCACCCCCCACATGCACGAACGCGAGGGCGACGTGCAGGGCCTGCGCTATCTCTACCGCCCCATCGACCTGCTGGAGCTCGGCCTCCCCGGCGAATCCGTCGGCCACCTGCTCCAGAGCGCCCGCAGCCTTGGCTTCAACGGCCTGAACATCACCCACCCCTGCAAGCAGCTTGTGCTGCAGCACCTGGACGAGGTTTCCCCGGACGCCCTCAGGCTGGGCGCCGTCAACACCGTGGTGATCGAGGACGGCCGGTTCATCGGCCACAACACCGATTTCTCCGGCTTTGCCGCGGCCCTGGCCTCCGGCCTCCCCTCCGCGAAGCTGGACCGCGTGGTCCAGCTGGGCGCCGGCGGCGCCGGTTCCGCCGTCGCCTACGCCCTGCTCACCGCGGGCGTCAAAGCCCTGGACCTGGTGGACGTGGATCCCGCCCGCTGCGCCGCGAAGGCCGCGGAACTGGCCGGCTTCTTCCCGCGGAGCACCGTCACGGCCCGGACGACGGCGGAGCTGCCGCAGCTTTTGCCCCTCGCCGACGGCCTCGTCCACTGCACCCCCGTGGGAATGGCCGCCCACCCCGGCGTCCCGCTGGACCTGGACCTGCTGGAACCCCGGCACTGGGTGGCGGACATCGTCTACCGCCCCATCGACACCGAACTGGTCCGCGGCGCACGCGCCAAAGGCTGCGACGTCCTGGACGGCGGCCGGATGGCCGTGGGCCAGGCGGCGGATGCCTTCCGGATCTTCACCGGGCTGACAGCCGACGCCGACAGGATGCGTTCGCACTTCCTGGAACTTGTGGCCGCGGAAGAGGTGGCCGCCTGATGCGCACCGGAATCGCCACCGTCTGCCTTTCCGGCACCCTGAAGGAGAAGATGCAGGCCTGCGCCATCGCAGGCTTCGACGGCATCGAGATCTTCGAGCAGGACCTGGTCACCTCGCCCCTGACGCCCGAGGACGTCCGCAAGATGGCGGCAGACCTGGGCCTGACCCTTGACCTCTACCAGCCCTTCCGTGACTTTGACAGCGTGTCCGAGGACCTCCTGGCCGCCAACCTCCGCCGCGCCGAAGCCAAGTTCAGGCTTATGGCCCGGCTGGGCATGGACACCATCCTGGTCTGCTCCAACGTGGCCACCGCCAGCATCGACAGCGACGACCTCCGGACCGAACAGCTGCGACGCCTGGCCGAACTGGCCGGGGACCACGGCGTCAAGGTGGCCTACGAGGCCCTGGCCTGGGGCAAGTACGTCAGCGACTACGAGCACGCCCACCGGCTGGTGGAGGCCGTGGACCACCCCAACCTGGGCGCCTGCCTGGACTCCTTCCACATCCTCTCCCGCGACTGGAACACCGCACCCATCGAGGCGTTCAACCCGGAGAAGATCTTCTTCGTCCAGGTGGCGGACGCACCCAAGCTGTCCATGGACGTGCTGTCCTGGAGCCGGCACTACCGGGTCTTCCCGGGCGAAGGCCAGTTCGAGCTCGCCAAATTCATGGGCCACGTGGTCCGCGCCGGCTATGCCGGCCCCGTGTCGCTTGAGATCTTCAATGACGTCTTCCGCCAGTCGGACGTGGAGCGCACCGCCGTCGATGGCATGCGCTCGCTGATCTGGCTGGAGGAACAGAGCGCCAAGTGGCTGGACGCCAACGCCCCCGTGCTGCCCGGCGCCGCGCCGGGCGCCGGCGTGGGCACCCAGGCCGCGGGCCGCCGTCGT
The DNA here is from genome assembly GCA_036566705.1 of Arthrobacter sp. Lineage (GTDB taxonomy): Bacteria > Actinomycetota > Actinomycetes > Actinomycetales > Micrococcaceae > Arthrobacter. Next base: position 3,224 of record DATCVX010000308.1, read on the forward strand.
TATCCGATGGAGCTGGCCACGCTGCCGCAGGTGGCCGAACCGGCAGGCTTCAACTTCGCCGAGGTCAAAGCGGCCGACACCGCGGGGCTGGAAACTGTCCTGGGCCAGCTGGGCTTCGAGTTCAACGGCCGTCACCGCACTAAGGACGTCCAGCTCTGGACCCTGGGCCACGCCCGGTTGATCATCAACGAGGCCGGTCCCGACGCCGGGGACACAACGCCCACGATTGCGGCCCTTGGTTTCGACGTCGATTCACCCGTGATTGCCTCCGCGCGCGCCCAGCAGCTCAAGGCCCCGGCGGTGCCCCGCAAGAGCCAGGCGAACGAGGAGGTGTTCCAGGGCTTCGCCGCCCCGGACTCCACGGAGATCTTCCTGTGCCAGGGCAGCCCGGACGGGACCGCGGCCTGGACCGGCGAATTCGGCGAGGGGCTGGAAGTGCCCGCCGCTGGCGCCTCCGCCGTGATCGACCACGTGAACCTGGCCCAGCCCTGGCAGCACTTTGATGAGGCAGTCCTCTTCTACACCAGTGCGCTGGCACTGGAACCGCAGCCGTTCGCGGAGGTTCCCAGCCCCACGGGCCTGGTCCGCTCGCAGGTGATGCTCACCGAAAACCGCGCCGTGCGGCTGGTGCTGAACCTCGCCCCGCTCATCCAGCAGGACGGCGCGTCGGGTGGTTCCGGCGCTGCGGTCTCCGACGGCGGGGGCGCCGGCCAGCGGAGGACCTACCAGGAACACATCGCCTTCGCCGTGGACGACCTGGTGGCCACCGCGCGGGACTGCAAAGCCCGCGGACTGGAGTTCCTGGAGATCCCGCCGAACTACTACGAGGACCTGGACGCACGGTTCGGCCTGGCGCCGGAGTTCCTGGCCACGCTGCAGGAACTGAACCTCCTGTACGACCGCGACGCCGACGGCGAGTTCCTGCATTTCTACACCGCCACCGTGGGCAGCGTGTTCTTCGAAATGGTGGAACGCCGCGGAAACTATGACGGCTACGGCGCCCCCAACGCGCCCGTCCGGCACGCAGTCCAGTACGACCTCTTGCACCGCACCTGACCCGCCCTCCTGAATCCCAGGAACTTTAACAACAGCAAAGCAACCACGAAAGGAGCCAGCCGTGCCGCAGCACATCACTACCGAACAGCTTGACACCGACGAGCTCGTACCGGCCGCCGAACCCCATGCCGGGCACCTGCCCCTGGACCGTGCCATCGAGACCCAGGCCGAT
>DATCVX010000309.1:0-2693 GCA_036566705.1 Arthrobacter sp.
CCCTGGTCCAGCGGATCAACTACGACACCGCGCTCAACGGCCGCATCACGGTCTTCGGCGAGGGCGGCAATGACGCCTTCTACGTGGACGACACCTCCGCCACCATCACCCTGGACGGCGGCGCCGGCAACGACGTCTTCCAGATCGGCCAGATCTTCGGCACCCAGCGGGACGGGCAGAACGCGCCCGACGGCGGCGCCCTCCTTCCGGCGGACACCTTCCCGGCGCTGGTGCCCACCACGCGCGGCTGGCTCAGCCCAGGCGCCCACGCCCCGCTGCTGGCCACCGGCGGCACCGGCAACGACCAGTTCACCGTGTACTCGAACCAGGCCGAGATCCAGCTCAACGGCGACGACAACAACGACATCTTCATCGTCCGGGCCTTCGCCATCGCCGCGGTCTGCGACACCGACGCGGACAGCATCGCCGGCTGCGGCCTCAGCGACGTCACCTTCGTGCCCGCCGGCGGCACCTTCCCCACCACGGTGGCGTTCGGATCCTGCGTCATCAGCGGCAGCTACACCCGCTACGACCGCAACGGCGACGGCGTCTGCAACAACGCCGACGCCCACACCACCTTCAACCACCTGGCCGGCTCCAACATCGACCTCGACAACACCATGTGGGAAGACGACATCATCCCGCTGGACGCCAACGGCGTGGCCGTACCCGTGATCGGCCTGGGCTTCTCCACCTCCCGGCCGCTGGACATCCGGGCCGGCGGCGGCGAGGACGAGGTCCAGTACAACGTCAACGCCCCCGTCAACGTGGACGGCGGGACCGGCTTCGACAAGCTGGTCATCCTGGGCACCGAGTTCGCCGACGACTTCGCCATCACGGACAAGGGCATCTTCGGGGCCGGCCTGAACGTCAAATACACCACCATCGAAGTGGTGGAGGTGGACGGCCTGGAAGGCGACGACCAGTTCTTCGTCCAGTCCACCGCCTACGGCGTGGCCTACCGGATCATCGGCGGCCTGGGCTCGGACATGATCAGCGTGACCGGCGACGTCACCGCGGACATCGTCACCCGTGAACTCGAAGGCCTCAGCGGCGCCGTGGACCACATCGTCACCTCGCCCACCGACCCCGGCTACGACGGCCTCACCGCCGACGGCGTCCCGTACAACCTGGCCACCCAGGACCGCGGCATCGTGGTCATCCGCGAAGGCACCGGCGGCACCCGGGTCCGCGAAGGCGCGGCCGGCACGGACACCATCAAGAGCTACGCGTACTATACGGTGGAGCTCGCGGTGGCCCCGACGTCGAACGTGTACGTCACCGTCTCCGCCGCCTTCCCGCCGTCGCAGGAGGCGGACGGCAGCCTCATCAACCCGGCCCCGCTGCCCAACGGCCTGGGCGACACCGTGTGGCTGTGCGTCGGCACCGCGGACACCCAGTGCGACGAGTTCACCGAGTTCCAGCGCCACTACGTGGTCAACGGCACCGTGGTGGACGAGAACGGCCGCGCCGTCACCCTGACCTTCACGAACGGCACCTGGAACGTGCCGCAGCGCGTCTACCTGTGGGCCGTGGACGATCCCCGCGCCGAGGGCGACCGCACCGTGGTCCTCCAGCACAGCGTGATCAGCCAGGACGCGCGCTTCCACCGGGCCGCCGTCCGCCAGGTCAACGCCCTGGTCTACGACAACGACACCCCCGGCGTGTACGTCACCGAGGTGGCACCCGGCGGCACCGCCCTGGACGGCCGCACCCTGGTCATCGAAGGCAGCGCCCTCACGCAGCGCACCGACGACCTCCTGCTCACCCTCGCCAAGGCACCCGCCGCCGGTCAGACCATCTGGGTGAAGGTCTGGATGGACGCGGACAGCCAACGCCTGATCCAGCTCGACTTCAGCCTGGTCCCGGCCGGCCGCTGGCTCGCCTTCTCCGACGGCAGCGGCGGCACCTACTACTCGGTCAGCTTCACCGCCGGCAACTGGAACGTCCCGCTGCGGATCGTGGTCAACGCCCGCCCCAACAGCGATCCGGGCGACCCCCTGACGGCGGTCATCAACTACGAACTCGACACCCTGCTCACCGCCCCCGCGGCAGCCGCCGCCTACCCGTTCCCCAACCTGCGCAGCGGGCTGCAGCGCACCGACGTGCTGGTGTACGACGACGAGACCCCCAATGTGGTCAGCATCCCCACCGGCACGGACACCGTGGTGATCCGGTGCGGCAACACCGCCTGCACCATCCCCGGCGGGACCGACGGCTACACGATCAGGCTCACCAAGGCCCCCAACGGGGACGTACGGATCGCGCTGATCCCGGACGGCCTGGTGGACGTGGTGTCCGTGGGCGGCGTGGCAGTGACCCCGGCCGACTACCAGGTGATCGGCGGCGACATCCCGGCCCGGGCCTTCCTGGGAGCCCTCACCATCGCCGGAACCACCATCAGCCGGGCCAACGGCAGCGACCTTGGCAGCTTCATCGACGAGGGCTTCACGGCCGGGCAGCGCATCACCATCTCCGGCTGCGGCGTCACCATCTTCACCATCCTGTCCGTCGTCCTGGACGGCAAGAGCATGGTCCTGTCCTCCGCCCCGGCCTGCGCCGGCGGTGCGGGCATCAGCATCAACCGGCTGACCCGTTCGGGCGTGTGGGACGGCACCGCCACCACGGAGTTCGTGGACGGCGCCTGGCGCCTGGTCCGGCCCGCAAGCGGCAGCTGGCTCGCCGACGGCTTC
>DATCVX010000310.1:0-1960 GCA_036566705.1 Arthrobacter sp.
GCCGCCCAGGATGGAGGGGATGCTCCAGAAGAGGCCCACCCAGCGGAGGAAGAACATAACGACGGACAGCAGGACAACGGCCGTTGTTGGGTCGGCCACGATGGTGACGCCCACCAGGCCGCCAATGACCACAACACTGGAGATGCCCAGCAGGGTGCGCATGACCAGGTTGGCCGAGGCGCCGGAGTTGCGCCACCTGTCGGCGATGTGGCCGCCCAGAATCTCGCCGACGAAGCCGGCGCCGAAGATCACGAACGTGGACCATCCGATGGTTTTCAGGTCAAAGCCTTTGGCCTGGGCCAGGTACAGCGGGCCCCAGGTGAGCAGGCCGTAGAACACGCCGTTGAAGCCAAGCCAGCCGAAGCACATGGCCCAGAAGGAACGAAACTTCAGGTAGGGGAGCAGGGCGCGCTTGCCCTTGGCGCCTTCAGCAGCGGCTTCGGCATCTTCCGCGGCGTGGGAGGCTTCGATGTAGTCGGCTTCTGCAGCGTTGACGCCGCGGTGCTGGCGCGGGTTGTCCCGGACGTACCACCAGACGGCCAGGCCCATGAGGACCGTGGCGGCGCCGGCGATGATGAAGGCGGTGCGCCAGCTGCCGGTGGAGGCGATGAGCCCGGCGATGAGGATGCCGCCCAGGCCGGCGCCGAGGGGAGCCCCGGCGTCCAGGATGGTGGCGCCGCGGCCGCGCTCGGACTTGTGCATCCAGATGGCGTTGAGCTTGCCGCCGGCGGGCATGACGCCTGCCTCGGTGACGCCGATGCCGAGCCGGGCGATGAACATGCTCAGGAAGCCTCCGGCCAGGCCTGAAGCTGCGGTTGCGGCGCCCCAGCCGACGCACGATGCCGTCATGACCTTGCGCGGACCGAACTTGTCGATGAGCCAGCCGACCGGGATCTGCATCAGGGCGTAGGTCCAGAAGAAGGCCGACAGGAGCAGGCCCACGAGCTCAGGGGCGAGGTTGAATTCCTTTTGGATGATGGGCAGTGCCACGGAGATGGAGCCGCGGTCGATGTAATTGACGGCGACGAGGACCAGCAGCAGCAGGAACAGCTTCCAGCGGACGTTGGTGCGCCGTTGCACGCCGTCTTTCTGCTGTTCGGTGCCGGTCTCGGGATTCAGGGTGTCGTCAGCGGGTGCTGTTTCGGTGTTCGGAATGGACACAGCTTCTCCTTCGCGGGGAAGTTACGGATGGGAGGGATCCGGGACGGAAATAAGGCCCGCGGGGTGGGCGGGGATTGAAGAGCGGGGCTTCGGATGGCGCATTGGGGAGCGCCGGAAAGGTGACTTGCATTTTTGGGATCCCGATTTGGGATCCCAAAATCAAAGTTAGGAGTGACCCGCGCCACTGTCAAGGGTTTTCTGCAATTGCGCCGGGGAGGGCCTTAAATACGGATTGTGACTGGCCGTGCTAGCGCTTGCTGCCGGCGGAAGGCCGGTGCGCCAGGATTTCGGCGAGCTCCGCGAGCCGGTGTGCCCGCGCTGACTCGGCGGGTGTGAACGGTTCGCCGGGCCGGACAAAAGTGAGGGGTCCGTGCCAGGCTGTGGGGACCTTCAGGCGCGTCCCGGCGTCGTGCTTTTCCAGGACCGCCTCCGCCGGGGTGAGGATCCTGGCGCGCAGCAGTTCGGCCACCGCCAGCGGAAGCTCGTCCGGTGCGTCTGCGATCCTGGCCGCCAGGCTCAGCGCCTTGGTTTGGCCATCTGCCATGGCCAGTGCCGTGGTGGGCCATACGTGGGAGCGGGTTCCGCCGCCGTCGTGCAGCGCATCCAGCAGCTGGCGCTCGCTGAGGTTCCCGGGCGCGGACAGCACAAACTCGTCCAGCACGCCGCCGGCTACGGGGTGGACGTGGATGCTCAGGATGTTGGTATCCAGGCGGGCCAGTGCCCGGGTGATTTTCTGCAGCGAGCCCGGCTGGTCCTGCAGCACCGTGCGCGCCCGCCACAGCGACGGGGCCTTGCCCAG
>DATCVX010000311.1:0-3337 GCA_036566705.1 Arthrobacter sp.
ACTCGCCGGCGGGGTTCAGGATGTTGGCTGTCCGGGAGATGTCCAGGTTGGAGGCGGCCAGCACCGGGTTGATCACAAAGGAGGCGAGGTCGGCGCGGAGCCGGTCCAGGCTGGTTCCTTCGGCGTGCTGGCTGGAGATGACGACGGTTTCCACGGAAACCGGCACGTCCTTGTCGTAGCCGATGGTGACCTGGGTCTTGCCGTCGGGGCGGAGGTAGGACAGTTCGCCGGACTTGCGCACTTCGGTGAGGCGCTCGGACAGGCGGTGCGCCAGCCAGATCGGCGTCGGCATGTAGGACGGGGTCTCATCGCTGGCATACCCGAACATCAGGCCCTGGTCACCGGCGCCCTGGAGATCGTAGTCATCCTCCTGGCGGCCTTCGCGGGCCTCCAGCGAGTTGAACACGCCGCCGGCGATGTCGTTGGACTGCTGCCCGATGGAGACGGACACGCCGCAGCGGGCGCCGTCGAATCCGTTGGCGGACGAGTCGTAGCCGATTCCCAGGATGGTCTCCCGGACGATCTGCGGGATCTCAACGTAGGCGTCCGTGGTGACCTCGCCGGCAACGTGGACCAGGCCCGTGGTGGCCATGGTCTCGACGGCGACGCGGGATTCCGGGTCGGCGGCCAGCAGCGCGTCCAGGATGGCGTCGCTGATCTGGTCGCAGATCTTGTCCGGGTGGCCTTCAGTCACGGACTCCGAGGTGAAGAGCCGGAGGGCGGAGGGCGTGGCCCCGTGGGTGTGGGGAATGTGCAGCGGTAAAGTCACTCAACTACCTTACTGGTTGGGAATCGTACGTCCGGCAGCGTGTGTCCCCGTGCTAAGGAAACGTCGCCTGGCCTGCCGTCAGGCGCGGGGCAAAACGTGGTTCAGCTCATAGCCGATCCGGATAATTACGGCGGCCGATACTTCGGTCTTGGTTCCGGATGCCTCTTGGGGTTCGGAGCCGGAACGCGACAGGATGACTACGGAGTTGGTGTCCTGTCCGAAGACCTTGTCAGTGCCCACATGGTTGACCACCAGCAGGTCGCAGCCCTTGCGCCTGAGCTTGGCTTCGGCGTACGCAAGGACGTCGCCTTCGCCGTCACCGGTCTCGGCGGCAAAACCCACAATGAGCTGGCTGCGGCGGACCTGGCCTTCGGCGGCATCCCGCAGTTCCACCAGTTCATGGAGGATGTCCGGATTCCGGACCAGGGAGATAACGGGGTCGGCGGCGTCGTCACGCTTCTTGATTTTTGTGCCCGAAATCTCCGCGGGACGGAAGTCGGCCACCGCCGCGGCCATGATGACGACGTCGGAATCGGCTGCCGCCGCCAGCGCGGCTTCACGCAGCTGCAGGGCGGTCTCTACCGCCACGACCTCAACACCGGCCGGCGGGGGAACTTCCATGTGCGCGGCCAGGAGCCGGACGGTGGCTCCCGCGTTGCGGGCGGCGACGGCCAGGGCGACGCCCTGCTTGCCGGATGAACGGTTCCCCAGGAACCGCACCGGGTCCAGGGGCTCCCGGGTCCCGCCGGCACTGATGGTGACAGTCTTCCCGGCGAGCGGGAGCTGATAGTCGGAGCTCCCCTGGGTCAGGGCGATGGCGGCGTCGAAGATGGCTTCCGGCTCGGGCAGGCGTCCGGGCCCGGAGTCGGTGCCGGTGAGCCGTCCGCTGGCCGGCTCCAGGACGGCGGCTCCCCTGCCCCGGAGGGTTTCCACGTTGGCGCGGGTGGCAGCATGCTGCCACATCTCCGTGTGCATGGCGGGCGCAAACAGCACCGGCCCGCTGGCCATCAGCAGGGTGTTCGTCAGGAGGTCGTTGGCCTGCCCGGTCGCGGCGCGGGCCAGCAGGTCCGCGGTGGCCGGCGCCACAACGATCAGGTCGGCTTCATGGCCGAGCCGGACGTGGTTGACCTGGTGGACGTCGTCGAAAACGCTGTTGCTGACGGGATGCCCGGACAGGGCCTCCCAGGTTGCAACCCCGACAAAGCGGGTAGCCGCTTCGGTGGGGATCACCGTGACATCATGGCCGGCTTCAGTAAAAAGCCGGAGGAGCGATGCCACCTTGTAGGCGGCTATCCCTCCCCCGACTCCGAGGACTATGCGCACGTGACCTCCGTCAACAGGCAGTCTGCAGAACTTACTCTGCCGCTTCGATCGGCGTGGAAACGAGCTTGCCTTCGTTGATCTCGCGCAGGGCGATGGACAGCGACTTCTCGTTCAGCTTGGTGTCGACCAGCGGGCCGACGTACTCGAACAGGCCCTCGTGCAGCTGGGCGTAGTAAGCGTTGATCTGACGCGCACGCTTGGCACCGAAGATCACCAGGCCGTACTTGGAATCAGCTGCCTCAAGCAGCGAATCGATCGGCGGGTTGATGATGCCTTCAAGGTTCGTGGACACGAATTCTCCAAATTCTAACGGGCCGACTGCCACCGGCAACTAGTGCGGGTGCGGTGTCAGCCCCATGAGTGAAACTAGCTCGTCCGCTGCCCGGCGAACGTCATCATTGATGACGGTGTGGTCAAACTCCGGTTCAGCGGCAAGTTCTAGTTTAGCGGTTTCCAGCCTCTGCTGCTGTTCCTGGGCAGTTTCGGTGCCGCGGCCTACCAGCCGGCGCACCATTTCGTCCCAGCTCGGCGGCGCAAGGAAGACAAACTGCGCGTCCGGGACGGCCGCCTTGACCTGCCGGGCACCCTGCAGGTCGATCTCCAACAGGACCGACTTGCCGTCGGCGATAGCTGCGTTGACGGTGCTCTTCAGGGTGCCGTAGGTGTTCTGGCCGTGGACTACCGCCCACTCCAGGAACTCGCCGGCCGCCACGAGGGACTCGAAATCCTCCCGGGACTTGAAAAAGTAGTGGACGCCGTCCTGCTCACCGGGCCGCGGGGCGCGGGTGGTAGCCGAAACGGAAAGCCAGACTTCGGGGTAGTTATCCCGGATGTAGGTGGACACGGTGCCTTTGCCAACAGCCGTCGGACCTGCGAGGACTGTCAGTCCCGGTTTCTTGCTCACGTATTCCTTTACGGCTTCGGTTCGGATGGGGCGAACCGTGGCACGCCCTACTTCTCGTCTATAAAATCTACCAGCGCCTGGCGCTGGTGGATGCCCAGCCCCCGGACCCGCCGGGAAGCTGCGATTCCCAACTGCTCCATAATGGCCGCAGCCCGGACCTTGCCGATGCCGGGAAGCGCTTCAAGAAGCTCTGCCACGCGCATCCGGGCCAGGGCGTCGTCCGCGGCCGCCGACCTGATGATGTCGGCGGCCGACGTCTGGCCGTTTTTGAGCCGCTCTTTGGCCGCAGCCCTGGCAGCCCTGGCTGCTGCTGCCTTCTGCAGCGCGTCTGCGCGTTCCGA
>DATCVX010000312.1:0-7737 GCA_036566705.1 Arthrobacter sp.
GAAGATCCCGGGCAACCTGCCCGCCGACGTTATCGACGCCCTGAAGTTTGCCACCCCCAGCGACGCAGGCAAGATCGGCATCGAGTACTCGCGCCGGTGGTGGGAAGAGGACCACCGCATCTACGGCGGCATCACCAACACCAACATCGACCTGGGCAACATGTGGTACCCGTCCACGGGTTTCCATGGCCAGCGCGGCACCATGGTCGGCTACTACAACACCGGCGCAAGTGCCCGCATCTACCAGGCGCTGCCGCCGGAAAAGCGGCTCAGCCGTGCCCTCGACCAGGGCGCGCGGATCCATGGTGACGTATACCGGAAGGACGTTGCGGCGTCGTTCTCCGTTGACTGGAAAAGCACTGCGTTCTCCGAAGGCGCGTGGGTGGGCTGGCCATCGCAGACGGACGCCAAATACGCCAAGCTGCTGGAACCTGCCGGCAACATTTATTTCGCCGGTGACCACCTGAGCCACGCCATCGCCTGGCAGCACGGGGCCATGACTTCCGCCCGTGCGGCAGTCACCGCGCTGCACACCCGGGTGGCAGCGGCGGTGGCCGGTTGAGCCCGCTGCAGCAACCCCGCACCAGCAGTTCCCCGAATCCCGGAAAGAAGCCGATGATCCGCCGCACTTCCCTGATCGCCGCCGGCGTTGCCGGCCTTTGCCTCACTGCCACCGCCGCTTTTGCCGGGCCGGCAGTCTTCGAGGACCTCACATCGCCCAAGCCGGGAACCACGGTGTCCAACCTCCCGGCCGGCCAGGACAACCCGATGATCGCTTCAGGGGTGGCCATCGGGGCGAATACGGCCATCTACAAGACCAGCGGCCTCGGTCCCTCGGCGTTGAATACCGCAGCGCCCGCGGGCAGCGAGCAGCGCTACATCGACACGGCCGTGTTTCCGGGCGGGGTGCTGCCCGCCGGCGTGACTGTGACCGAGGCGCAGGGCATCAACGCTTTGCGCCGCATTGGTGAGAACCTGGCGCAGGCGGGGCTGGATTACGACGACGTCATCACCATGCGCGTCTTCCTCCAGAATCCTGCGGGTGCTGAGAAGGCCGACTTTGACGGCTGGAACCGCGCGTACCGGCGGTACTTCGCCAACACCAGCCTTGCGGACGGCACTCCGGTCCAGGTCTCGCTGGGTTCGGCCCCGCCTGCCGCTCCGTTTGTGGTGAATCCGGCCAGGCCGTCGCGGTTCGCGCTGGAGATCGAGAACCTGCCGGTGAACGGATGGCTGGTTGAAGTGGAGGTTGACGCGGCGTATCCCGCAACGTCCGGGAAATAGCCCGCGCGGGTAACTCCAGGGATGGAACGCAGAAGGGCCGGGGGATCCCGGCCCTTCTTGTGCTGTCATGCGGCCGGTAGCCTGCGCCCGCTTATTCGGGACCGCGGGTTTCCGGCGGGGTGGATGCTGTCAGGCGGCCGCTGCCGCCGTGGTGCGCGTGTTCATGAAGCCGCAAGGTCTGGCGCCCTTGCCAGCACGGCGGCGATGAATTCCGAGGTGGTAGCCAGGACGCGGGCGCCCCGGCACTGCGAACAGCTGACGGCCGCAGCAAGGGTGTTCCGGCGTGCATCCAGGACCACCACTGAGTCCACAGCCAGGTATGAATCGGTGTCGCAGTCAGAGCACCACGGACGTCCGCCCCGCGGCTGAAGCGAGTCGCGGGGCAGGTACGTGCAGGATGGTTTCTCCATGTGGCTTAGACCAGGCCGGGGTAGCTGGTCAGGATGTAGTCAGTTGCTGCCGGGCCCTTCATGCGCAGGCCATTGTGGTCGGGGTCGATCCGGCGGGCCATGGCAGCCCAAAAGGTGGTTTCGGCGCGGGGCGCCCGCTGGTTGATGAAGCACCAGCTGGTGTAAAGGCCGTACAGGGGATCGCGGGCGAGCGCGAAATCAGAATCGCGGTCGCAAGTGGTGGCTTCGTGGAGGAATGTGTCGAACTGCGAATGTGCCATGGAGGCTGTCTCTTTCGCTTGGTGCATTCGGTGCCGCCGTTCGGCTACAGCAGCGCAGGCCTCAACGCCGTGCACACGGGCGTTCAGGGGTTTTCTGCCTGGATGCGCGTCCGGGCAGGGCGGAGAGGGTGGGTTGGCTGGCTTGTCTGGCCGGCAGCACGGTCCCTTGTCTGAAACCCGTGTCAACACTTGCTCTACGATGTAGACTTTACGCGTAGACTACAGATTAGGCAAGCGTCTTGATTTTCCGTCACCAGGCGGGGGCCCGACCACATAGGACGGAATGCCGCGTCCGCCCGAAGAATTCGGAGATATGAAATGGCCAGCCAAAAACCACGGCTCAGCAGGGAGCTGGTGCTGTCCGCAGCACTGGAACTCGTGGATGACGAAGGCCTCGACGCGCTCACCATGCGCCGGCTGGGGCAGGTGCTTGAACGTGACCCGATGAGCCTCTACCGCTACGCCGAGAACCGTGCAGCACTGCTGGACGGGGTGTCGGAACTGGTGCTCAACGAGCTGGCTATCTTCCCGGCCGATCCCGACTGGAAGGCGCAGCTCCGCCGCATCGCCCACGACCTGCGGCTCCTGGCGCTCCGCCACCCCAACGTCATTCCCTTGCTGGTGACCAGGCCGCTGTCCACACCGCTGGGCATGCGGCCACTGGGTACAGTGCGGCCCCTGGAACAGATCCTGGCGTTGCTCATTGACGCCGGCTTCGCTCCGACGGATGCCCTCCACGTCTACCGGGCGTACTACGGCTTCCTTTACGGCCACATCCTCAACGAGCTCCAGGAGTTCATCGTGGACCCGGAGGAAAACGAAGCCCTGCTGCGGCTTGGGCTGCACCGGCTGCCGGCCAAGGACTTCCCCCGGCTCCGGGCGCTGGCACCTGTCCTGGCTGACTACGACGGCGAGGCCGAACTCGACCAGGGAATCACCATCCTGCTGTCCGGGCTGGAGGCACACCTGAACCGGGCGGTCGCCGCTACACCCTGACGGATGGCGCGGGCGGCTACGCTTTGGGTGCCCCTGGAGCTACTCGAATGAAGCGCGACGGCGGTCGGACAACCTTGTGTTCCAGACATCCGGCTTGTTGACCTTGAAACGGCGCCCGGTCAGGGCCTGCGGGGTGAGCCGGACGTAGTGGTTCTTGGCGCCCGGGTGCCACGGCTCCAGGTTGAGGGCGTCCACAGCGGCCGTTTCTTCCGGGTCCTCGATCACGTCGACGTCGCCGCGGACCACCACGCTCCAGGCTGTTTCGGTATGCGGGTCATAGCCGTCAACTTCCAGGGCTGCCGGCTTCTCCGTCAGCGCGGCCCAGAGCTTGGTGACTCCGGCGGTGCGGAAAACGAGGCTCCGGCGGTCCAGCACAAAATTCACGGGGAAGATCTCCGGATGGTCGTCCACGATGACGGCGATCCGCCCCACGGTTTCGTCAGCCAGCAGGTCCCAGCACTCGTCGAACGTCAGTTTGTCGTCAGGCACTTCAGTGGAGGTCATGGACCACACCTTACGGCTCAGCGCGCCGCGCCAAAAGGGTGTTGGCCTGCGGGCTTGGTTCCCACGCCCACCTATTCCAGCCAATGAAAAGCATGGTTTCCCCGGGCTGCGGGTGTCCCTAGGGTGGAATCTCCCGGCCTGCTGGCTCACCACAGGCCCCAATCCAGGGCGGACAGCGCATGGCAAACGACGTATTTGAGGCAAAGCGCCGGGCCCGGCACCGCAATTCCGGGCTTGCCGCGTCTTTCCGTGGCTCGACCACACCCGTCATCCCCGGATTCTTCCCGGATCCCACCATCTGCCGCGCCGGTGACGACTACTACCTGGCCGCCTCCAGCTTTGAGTACTTTCCCGGGGCTCCGTTGTTCCACAGCCGCGACCTGGTCACGTGGGAGCAGGTGGGAAACATCCTGACCCGGCGCTCCCAGTTCGCGGCGGGCGACAGGCGGCCCTCAGGCGGCATCTTCGGCTCCACGCTCCGGTATCACCACGGCGCCTTCTGGCCCCCGCGGCTCAGTCCCGGGCTACCACGTCCTGGGCAGGGAGACTTTCCTGGCGGACGTCCGCTGGGACCAGGGCTGGCCGGCGTTCCAGGAGGACCACTACCAGGTGCCCCGCGTGGACACGGCGTTCACCGACGACTTCCGCTCGGCGAAGCTGCACCTACGCTGGATTGCGCCCGGGGAGGACCCGGCGTCGTTCACGTCACCGGATGCGGAAGGCCTGCTGCTCAGCGGAGGCGGCAACGGGGACGCCGCGCCACTGTTGGCCACGCGCATCAGGGACGAGGCATGGACGGGGTGCGCTTCGGTCCGGCCCCGGGACGGCGCCACGGCCAGGTTCGAACTGCGGATCGATGCCTCGCACTGGTACGGGGTGGAAACGGACGGGCACACTGTCCACGCCGTAGCGCGGATCGGGCCACTCCGGCAGGAGCTGGGTTCGGCCGCCTGCGGACACGGCGACGGAGGGGCGTCGGCTGCAGGCCCGGTGCAGCTGGTGATCGTCAGCAGTGCAGCACTGAAGGCCGGGCTGCCCGGGAAGAATTACGGCCCGGACGAGGTCTCGCTGGGCTTCCAACAGGAAGGGCAGCTGACCGTCCTGGAGCGCTTCGACTACAGGGCCGGGGAACCCGCGTAATTCCGCAGGTTCCCCGGCCACGCCCTCTGGCTACAGTGTTGACGTGTCGATGACGAAGCGGTAGCGCACGTCGGACGCCAGGACACGCTCGTAGGCGTCGTTGATCTTGCTCGCCGGGATGACCTCGATCTCGGCACCGAGGTTGTGCTCGGCGCAGAAATCGAGCATTTCCTGGGTCTCGCGGATGCCGCCGATCATGGAGCCCGCGAAGGAGCGGCGGCCCATGATGAGTGCAAACGCGTTCACCGGGAGCGGCTCTGCCGGCGCTCCGACGTTCACCAGGGCGCCGTCGAGGGTTAGCAGCTGCAGGTACGAGCTGATGTCGATCGAAGCGCTGACGGTGTTGATGATCAGGTCGAAGCTGCCAGCCAGGTCGCCGAAGGTGTTTTCGTCGCTGGTGGCGTAGTAGTGGTCAGCGCCCAGTTTGAGCCCGTCCTCCTGCTTTTTCAGGGACTGGGAGAGCACGGTGACCTCGGCGCCCATGGCATGCGCGAGCTTGACGGCCATGTGGCCCAGGCCGCCAAGTCCGACGACGGCGACCTTCTTCCCGGGGCCCGCACCCCAGTGCCGCAGCGGGGAGTAGGTGGTGATGCCCGCGCACAGCAGGGGAGCGGCGACGTCGAGTTCGATGCCTTCCGGTATCCGCACGACGAAGTCTTCGGTCACAACGACGTGGGTGGAGTAGCCGCCCTGGGTGATGGTGCCGTCGCGGTCCACGGCGCCGTAGGTGCCGGTCATGCCCTTGAGGCAGTACTGCTCCTCGCCCTTCTGGCAGTTGACGCACTCGCGGCAGGAATTCACCATGCAGCCGACGCCCACGCGGTCGCCGACGGTGTGCCGGGTGACGGCGGAACCGACCTCGGTGACGATGCCGGCGATTTCGTGGCCGGGGGCGAGCGGGTACTGCTGGGGTCCCCAATCGCCGCGGACGGTGTGGATGTCTGAGTGGCAGATGCCGGCAAACTTGATCTCGATCAGGACGTCATGCGCGCCGACGTCGCGGCGTTCGATGGTGGTGGGGATGAGGTCACCCGTTGCGGCCGGGGCGGCGTAGGCATTGGCGGTAAGCATGGTTCTCCGTAGTTGGGTATGGGGTCGGTTGGTTGGGTGGCAGATGTGGGAGCAGTATCGCTGCTTATCCAGCAAACCCCCTACTGTATCTGCGCGGAAGGCCCTGCTGGTACAGGTACTGACAGGGCCTCCCTCGGGAAAGCAGGGCGCCTCGGAAGGCGTGCCGCGGAAAGCGTGCCGCGGAACGCAGTAGCCCGGAAAGCAGGCCTACTTAATCCCGGCGAACAGCTCGTTCAGTTCGGCGGTCAGCTGCTTCTGGATGGCAGGCGTGCCGATTTCCTTGCCGTCGATGTGGTTCACGGGCGCGAGCAGCCGGATGCTGGAAATGAGCCAGACGGCGTCGGCGTCCAGGAGATCCTGCGGCTCCAGGGGCCCGTAGCCGAGCTCCCAGCCCGCTGCCTTGGCGGCAGTAAAGAGCGCCCCCTGGGACGTCCCCGGGAGGATGCCGCTGTCCAGCTGCGGCGTGATCAGCCGCTTGACGGTGCGGCTGCCTGCGGCGCCGCCGCCGTCGGACGTTTCCAGGTGCGCCAGCAGCACGGTGGACGTTGGCCCTTCCAGGACCCGGCCGTCGGAGGACGTGAAGATGACGTCGTCGGCGCCCTGTTTGTGAGCGTGCCGCAGCGCGGCCATGTTGACCGCGTAGGACAGGGTCTTGGCGCCCATCAGCAGCCACGGGGCGCGCTCGGCCACGTCACTGTCGTAGCCACGGTCCAGGAGGATCACGTCGATGCCGGTCTCGCGCTGGCGCCGGGCAGCGGCGCCTACTGGGGAAACCTGGACCCAGCAGGTAGGGGAGGCGGCGCCCTCCACCCCGCGGGTGACCACGAGCTTGACCACCAGCTCGTCCTCCCCGGGGGCGGGCGCGGGATGCTGCGCCCGGTGGTCCGCCACGCCCGTCGCGATGGCCGCACGCCACTGGTCCTGGCTCGGAATCACCAGATCCAGTGCCTCCGCAGAACCCTCCAGCCGGTCCAGGTGCGCCTGAAGCTTCCGTACCGTTCCGCCCACTGCCAGCATGGTCTCGAAAACGCCGTCACCACGGGTGGCCCCCTGGTCGGTGACCATCAGCTGGGGCTGGGAGGCATCCGCCAATCGGCCGGCCGGGAATCCGGGATCCAGGAAAACAAGCACCACGGCAGCAGGAGAAGTCATGGCTCCAGCTTAGTCCGGCTGCCCGCGGCTAAGCTGTGGTCAACGCCCTGGCCGGAAACCGTCCGGAGGGTGCACACAGTCCGGGGGTTTTAGAAGTGTTGTGGCCGTTTTCGCTTGCAGGTACGGTGCCGGGCTGGGTGACCCTGCTGCTGGCCGCCGCCGACCTCGTGATCCGTGTGGCAGCCCTGGGCATCATTCCCGGCAACCGGCGCCCTACCACCGCCATGGCCTGGCTGCTGGTCATTTTCTTTGTCCCGTTCGTGGGCCTGGTCCTGTTCCTGCTGTTCGGCAACTTCAAGCTTTCGAGCCGCCGCCGCCAGCAGCAGGAGGTCGTGAACTCCAGGGTGCGGTCCGGCATTTCGGCGCTCGCCGACGTCGAAAGTGAATACCCCGGACCGGAGTGGGTGAGGTCCGCCGGTGAGCTGAACCGCCGGCTGGGTTCCCTCCCCATGGTGGACGGCAACTCGGTGGAACTCATCCCCGGCTACCCGGACTCGATCCTCGCCATGACCGAGGCTGTGCGCAAAGCCAGGAAGTTCATCAACGCCGAGTTCTACATCATGAGCGCGGACCACATCACCGACGACCTGCTCACCGCAATGGAGGAGGCGGCCGAGCGGGGCGTGGAGGTCAGGGTGCTGTTCGACCACATCGGCACCCTGCGGATCAAGGGCTACCGGGACTTCCTCAAGCGGCTGCGGGCCGGCAAGCTTCAGTGGAAGCGAATGCTGCCGCTGCTGCCCATCCATGGCCAGTGGCGCCGCCCGGACCTGCGCAACCACCGCAAGATCATGGTGATCGACGGAGAACTCGCCTTCACCGGATCACAGAACCTGATCGAGCCCTCTACAACAACCCCAAGCACCGCAAGGCCGGCCGCGAATGGGTTGAACTGATGGCCTGCCTGCGCGGTCCCATCG
>DATCVX010000313.1:0-1565 GCA_036566705.1 Arthrobacter sp.
GATCCACGCGGGGGGAACGCCTGCTGCGAGAGCACTCGTAGCTCAGGCCTAAATCTAGGCTTCGCTCACAGCTTATTCAATTTAGGAACTCCTTGGTGACTCGCCCTGCCGCGGATTTCCGGCTGATATGAGACGAACGACACACGAACGGGCGGATTGGGGCGTCCGCGGCGCCGTTTGAAGGGACCTCCGGGGCGGGTCGGCTAAAGTAAGCGGTGATGAGTACAGACAAAGTGACAAGCCCGGTTTCACCCCTTAGCCGCTTTATCGCGGTGATTCCGGCAGGCGGAGTGGGGACCCGCCTCTGGCCCCTGTCACGTGCAGCAGCTCCCAAGTTCCTTCACGACCTCACCGGTTCGGGCAGCACTTTGCTGCGCGCCACCTATGACCGGCTCGAACCCCTCGCGGGCAGTCGCGTCATTGTGGTCACCGGCACGGCACACCGTGCAGCCGTATGCCGCCAGTTGCCTGAGGTCCAGGACGCCGACCTGGTGCTCGAAAGCGAACCAAAGGATTCCGGCGCCGCCATTGGGCTGGCCGCCGCCATCCTGCACGAGCGGGACCCGGACACCATCATGGGTTCCTTCGCCGCGGACCAGGTGATCAGTCCTAACAACCTCTTCCAGGACGCGGTGCGCGAGGCCATCTATACGGCAGCCGCCGGCAAGATCGTGACCATTGGCATCAAGCCCACCCACCCGTCCACCGGTTTCGGCTATATCCGGGCCGGGCAGGAACTTCACATCGAGGGCGCGCCCAGCGCCCAGGCCGTGGTGGAGTTTGTAGAGAAACCGGACGAGGAAGTCGCCCAGCAGTACGTGGACAGCGGGGACTACGTCTGGAACGCCGGCATGTTCGTGGCGCCCGTAGCCCTGATGCTCAAGCACCTCGAGGCTAACCAGCCCGAACTGTTCAAGGGCCTGCAGGAGATCGCCCAGGCCTGGGACACCCCTGAACGTGATGAAGTCACGGCACGCGTGTGGCCCACGCTGCCCAAGATCGCCATCGACTACGCAGTGGCCGAACCTGCCGCCGCGGCCGGGGATGTCGCCGTTGTGCCCGGCACCTTCGGATGGGACGACGTCGGCGACTTCGCTTCGGTGGGCCGCCTCAACAGTGCACGTGAAGTGGACGATGTCACGGTGATCGGTGAGGGCGCCCGCGTCTTCACCGAAAATGCCAGCGGCGTAGTGGTCTCGGACACGAAGCGCGTTATTGCCCTGATCGGCATCAAGGACGTTGTCATCGTGGATACCGGGGATGCCCTTTTGGTAACTACCAAGCAGCACGCCCAGCGGGTTAAGGGTGCCGTTGATGCGCTCAAGGCAAGTGGCGACACCGACGTCCTGTAGCGCTGCGGTCCCGGCCATGCCGGGACGAGTAATCCGTAACGCGCCGCCGGTGATGCCGCTATTCCGTGGACGCTCGCTAGAGTAAATCTGTGCGCAATTACACTACAGAAGCTCAGCCCACCGCTTTGGTGGGGCCATGGCTGGAGCCGCTCCTTCCGGAACTGATCGACTTCCGCCGTGACCTTCACGCGCACCCGGAGCTGTCCTTCAAGG
>DATCVX010000314.1:0-5247 GCA_036566705.1 Arthrobacter sp.
GGGCGGGATGCGGCCCATTGTTGAGATCATGACCGTCAATTTCAGCCTGCTGGCGCTGGACCAGCTTGTGAACAATGCGGCCACCCTGCTGCACATGTCAGGCGGGCAGTTCAACGTGCCGCTGGTCATCCGGATGACCACTGGAGCCGGCCGACAGCTGGGTGCCCAGCACTCGCACAGCCTGGAGGGGTGGTATGCGCACATCCCGGGCCTGCGGATCCTCACCCCGGCAACGCTGGAGGATGCCCGGGGGATGCTGTGGACGGCATTGGAAGACCCGGATCCGGTGCTGATCTTTGAGCACGGCACACTTTACAACGTGGCCGGGGACCTCGCTGACGACGCCGGCCCGGTGGATATCAGCACGGCCGCCGTCCGCCGCCCCGGCAAGGACATTTCGCTTATCACTTACGGCGGAACGCTCCCGGCAGTGCTCGACGCCGCCGCCCGGCTCGCGGCCGACGGCATCGATGCGGAGGTGCTCGATTTGCGCGTGCTGCGCCCCCTCGACGACGCCGCCATCCTGGGCACCGTGGCCAAGACCCACCGAGCCGTTGTGGTGGACGAGGGCTGGCGCAGCGGCAGCATCTCTGCGGAACTCAGCGCGCGAATCACCGAAAGCGCCTTCTTCGATCTGGATGCCCCCGTGGGCCGCGTCTGCAGTGCCGAGGTTCCGTTGCCGTACGCCAAACACCTGGAACAGGCAGCACTGCCCACGGTGGAGGGCATTGTCGCTGCAGCCCGTGAGGCGGTTGGCGCCCGTGGGTGAGTTCAGGATGCCGTCCCTTGGTGCGGACATGGAGCACGGCAAGATGGTGGAGTGGATGGTTAAGCCCGGCGACTTCGTGCACCGCGGCGATGTAGTGGCCGTGGTGGACACGGACAAGACCATGATGGACGTGGAGTCTTTCGAAGAGGGCGTGGTGGCCGAACTCCTCGTTGACGTTGGCGCCACCGTTCCCGTCGGCACTCCACTGGCACGGATCACCCGGACCCCCGACGACGATGCCGGTCATGCGGGACATCAGCCCTCGGGCCAGGAGGCGCACGTGCCTCCCCCGGTCCGGCACCTGGCGCACCAGCTCGGGGTGGACACGGCAGGGGTCCGCGGCACAGGAAAGCGCGGCGCCATCACCCGTGCCGACGTCGAACGCGCGGCTGCGGCGCGGCCCGATCAGGTTTCGGCGGCTCCGCCTGCGGGCCGGGTGCGGTCCTCGCCGCGGGCAAGGAGGCTCGCGGACCAGCTCGGCGTCGATATCGGCACCGTGCCAGGGACGGGACCGGACGGCGCCGTAACGGAAGCTGACGTCCAGCGTGCCGTGCGGCGGGCCGGGGCGCCCGTTCCTGCAGAAGGGGAGCCGCCCGCGGAAGACGCGCTCCCTGCGGAGGAGGCGCCGCCGTCGGACGCGCAGGAACGCCTGGCCGGCCTGCGGCGGGCCATCGGTTCACTGATGACCAAGTCCAAGAAGTCCATTCCGCACTACTACCTGAGCACCACGCTGGACCTGCGCGCAGCAGTCGCGTGGATGCAGCTGGTCAATCAGCAGCGGACAGTGACGTCGCGGCTGGTTCCTTCGGCCCTGCTATTGAAGGCCACGGCCCTGGCGGCAAGGGAGGTTCCGGAAGTCAACGGGTTCTTCACCGACGGGGTGTTCCGGCCGAGCAGTTCCGTGCACCTGGGCGTCGCCGTGGCCCTGAGGCACGGCGGCCTTGTGGCCCCTGCCATCCACGATGCCGATACCCTTGCCCTGGACGCACTGATGCAGCAGCTTCGGGACTTGGTCAGCCGGGCACGTGCCGGGCGGCTGCGGCGTGCGGAAATGGCGGATCCCACCATTACGGTCACCAACCTGGGCGACCTCGGCGTGGAGGCTGTCTACGGTGTCATCTATCCGCCGCAGGTGGCGATGGTTGGTCTGGGCAAGGTGGTAGAGCAACCGTGGGCACACGACGGGATGCTGGGTGTGCGGCCCGCCGTCACGGCCACCTTGTCCGCCGACCACCGGGTCAGCGACGGTCTCCGGGGCGGCCGCTTCCTGGCCCGTATCGACGAATTGCTGCAGAAACCGGAGGAGCTATGAACGAGCAGGATGCCCGGCAGGCAGTGCACGCGGCCATCGGCCAGGTTGCGCCGGACGTGGACCTGGCCGTCCTCGACGAACAGTCCAGGTTGCGGCAGGACCTGGAACTGGATTCGCTGGATTTCCTCAGGCTCGTGGAGACCATTGACGAAGCCACCGGAGTGGATATTCCTGAACGCGACTACAACGCAGTGAGCACCGTCAAGGGCCTGATCGATTACGTCGCGTCCCGGGCCTGAAGGCGGCGGGCGAAGCCGGGCGCGTGTTCCGGCCGGGGTCCGAACGCAATGAGCCGCGGCAGAATCCGCCGCACCACCGGGGCGTGCCTGACGACGAACAGCAGGGCAGGCGGAGGGCCGGGCGTTTTTCCGGCGAACAACGGGACGAACACTGCCCTGTGCATGATGCGCTGGACGGTCTGGACAACAACGGTGGGCATCCGGCGCCGCCGTTGCACCGCAGCAAGATCCTGCACCCTCACATTCCGCCGCAGAAGTGGCGGAGCCAGCAGGGACGCCGCCGCCACGGCATCCTGGATGGCCAGGTTGATGCCAACTCCACCTACCGGGGACATGGCATGGGCGGCGTCGCCAATGCACAACAGCCCGTCCACGTACCAGCGCCGCAGCCTGTCGAGCCGCACGTCGAGCCAGTGCAGGTCATCGAGTGAACTGATCGAGTCCACGCGGTCCGCCAGGTCCGGGCGCAGTGCGGCAACGTGTTCCCTGAACCGTTCCACGCCTTCGGCACGGATCCGGGCGTTGTCCCCTTTGGGGGCGAGGTACCCCATTTGGTAGTAGTCGTCGCGGAACAGTGCGATCATGGCTTCGCGGTCCCGGAAGGCCGGAACGATGCCCGCCACCTCGCCTTTTTCCGAAGCATGGCGAGGGAGCTTGAACCACCAGGTATCAAAGGGAACCGGATAATCCTTTGGCCGCAGGCCGGCGGCCCGGCGCAGCACGGAATGCCGCCCGTCCGTGGCGACGACCAGGTCCGCGTGAAGCGTCCCTTCCGTTCCACCGCGCGTTCCACCACGCGTCCGGTAGCGGACCCCGGTGACGCGTCCGCCGTCGAACGCCAACTCCGTTGCTTCATGCTCCATCAGGAGCGTGAAGCTGGGCTCTCGTGCCGCCTGCGTAGCAAGGAAGTCCAGGAAATCCCACTGCGGCATCATGGCGATGTAGTTGTAAGGGGGCTTCAAGGAAGCGAAATCGCCGACGGTGACCAGGCCGGCACCCGGGATGGGAAAGGCCACGTTGTTCAGCCTGCTCTGCGGAAGCCTGCGGAATCCGTCGCCCAGCCCGAGTTCGTCAATCAGCCTGATGGTGGACGCGTGCACGGTGTCGCCGCGGAAGTCCCGCAGGAAGTCGCCGTGCTTCTCGAGGACCGTGACGTCCACACCCGCCCGGGCCAGCAGCAGCCCCAGCATCATGCCTGCCGGCCCTCCGCCAACAACAGCGCACCCCGTCCGCTCCATGCACCAAAGCTACGCCAGCGGGTTCGCGGTGGGAACGCTAGAGCCTGGTGTCGAAGGAATCGCAGAAGACGTTGTCGTTGAACGTGCCCTGGAATTCCGACTTGCCCATGATCTTTTGGATCGTTGCCCGGATGGCCTCGCGCGAGCCGGCATGGGCGTTGATGGCAGTCTTGACCATCGGCACGTCAATCAGGTGGTTGGGCTGGTTCAGCGAGACGAACACCGTGGGGACCTCGGTGACGTACCACGGGATCTCCGCGGCCATCGGTGAGGACCACTTGATCCGGATGGCTGCCTCCTGGGCGAAGCCTTTCACGTTGGCGAACACGAAGGCGGCGTCGTACTTGTCCGCGTAGTCGCCGGTGGCTTCCTCGGAGATGACCCGCATGAAGTTAACCCCGGTCTCCCCCGCCGCTTCGCGCTGCTCGGCCGTCTTGAACACGTGCACCTCAAAACCGGCCGCTTCCAGCTCCTCCTGGACCGTATCCAGGTAGGCCAGCGGGTCGGAGCGGGTGAAGTCCGAACCGCCTGAGATGCCGTACAGGCGGATCCGTTTGTGCGTCTCTGGGGTGACGGGCAGGTTGTTGGCGGTGTCCTTGACCAAGGTGACGGTTTTGTCCGCAATCCCGGCCGCGATGGCCCGGTGGGCCTCGCTGCCGATGACACCCAGTGCCTCCACAGGTGGGACCAGCTCGTTGCGTGCCTTCCTGTGCAGCCCGAGGCTTGCCTTCAAGGCCAGGATCCGCCGCAGTGCGTCATGCAGGCGGTGCTCGGTGATGACGCCGGACTTGTAGCCGTCCATCATGTATTGGAAATCTTCAGCGGGGTTGCGGAAGAACAGGAACATGTCGCAACCGGCCGCGATGGTGGCCGGCACCAGGTCCTTGCGCTTCATCGCCTGCGTGAGGCCTACCATGAGCGACGCGTCGGTGAGGATCAGCCCGTTGAAACCCAGCTCACCGCGGAGCAGGTCCTGCAGCAGCTCGGGCGCGAGCGTGGCAGGCAGGATGTCCGCGTCCGCCAGGCCGGGACGGAAGTGCCGGGAGAGCTCCGGCGCCCCGATGTGGCCGATCATGATGGACTGCACGCCGTGCCCGATCATTTCCCGATAGACGTGCCCGTAGGTCCGGTTCCAGTCCTCGTAGCCGAGCGTGTTGTACGAGGTGACCACGTGCTGGTCGCGTTCGTCCACGCCGTCGCCCGGGAAGTGCTTCATGGCGCAGACGGTGGGCGATTCGCTGATGCCGTCGAAGTACTCCTTGGCGCGTTCCACCACTATCTCCGGCGTGTTGCCGAAGGCCCGGGTGGAGATGACCGTGTTCCGCCAGTTGTAGTGGATGTCCACGATCGGCGCGAACGCCCAGTTGCAGCCCAGCGCCGCGGTTTCCACCCCGGCCACCTGGCCCATTTGCCGCGCGATGGCCCTGTCCGGGTGCGAGCCGGCCTGCAGGTGCGTCGACACGAATGTTCCGTCGTCACAGCTTCCGGCTCCCCCCATTTCCGGGTTGGAGGCCACCAGCAGCGGAACGCGTGTCCTGGACTGCGCGTACCTGATGTGTTCCTGGACCGCCGCCGAAGGGCCCGGCCGGTAGCGCATGCCGCCCACATGGAACGTGTCCAGGACACCGTCGAGGTACTCCGGGGAGTAGTCGTTGTTGTGGTTGATGAACAGCTGCCCGATCTTTTCCT
>DATCVX010000315.1:0-7823 GCA_036566705.1 Arthrobacter sp.
ATGGAACGCATCCCGCCGGCCACCACGGTCAGGCACACCACGACGACAACTGCGACGGAACCCACCCAGGCGGGAAGCCCGGTGGTGATCCGGATGGTCAGTGCCGCTCCGTGGAGCTGCGGGACGATATACAGCCAGCCCACTACAACCACCACCACGCTGGTCACCCGGCGGACTGCCCGCGAGTCCAGCCGCGCCTCGGTGAAGTCCGGGATCGTGTACGCGCCGGACCGGCGCAGCGGGGCTGCCACAAAAAGCAGCAGCATCAGGTACCCGGCGGTGTACCCCACCGGGAACCACAGGGCGTCCGTTCCGGAGAGCAGGATAAGACCGGCCACGCCCAGGAAGCTTGCCGCGGACAGGTACTCGCCGCCGATCGCCGAGGCGTTCCACCACGGCCGGACGGTCCGCGAGGCGACATAGAAATCCCCGGTGGTGCGGGAAATCCTGAGACCGTAGAAACCAATCACCGCGGTGGCGACGGACACCACAACGAGGGCCACCAGCCCGACGGCAGGATTCACTGGAAGATCACTTGTCCTCGGCGAGGTCGCGGTACCGGGCCTCGTTGCGCGCTGCAGTGCGGATGTACAGCCAGGCGCTGAGGCCGGTCACGGGGTAGATGCCGGCCCCCAGCAGCAGCCACTCGAAGGGGATGCCGGCCACGCGTGTCTCGGCCAGGCCAGGCACGGCGGCCAGCAGCAGCGGGAACGCGCACAGGATCAGCAGGAATCCGCCAGCCACGACGAGCGCCAGCCGCAGCTGGGTGCGGATCAGCGACCTGACAAAAAGCTGGCCCACTTCTGATTCCACGGCGGCCTCCCGTGTCTGGGTGGCCGGCCTGGCGGCGGAGAGCGGTGCGGTGACCCGGACCCGTGTCATGGCTGCGGCCGGATGCGCGTGGCTTCCAGCTTCTCCCGGACGGTGGGCAGGTGCCGGCGGCTGATCGGGAGGTTGGCCCCGGCGACCGTGACGCTTGGTCCGTCTGCGGCGAGTTTCATCGAGGCCACATGCTTCAGGGCTACCAGGTAGGACCGGTGGGTGCGGATGAATCCTGCCTCCGCCCACTGTTGTTCCAGGTCGGCCAGGGGCACCCGGATGAGGTAGCTTGCGTCCGCCGTGTGGAGCCGTGCGTAGTCCCCCTGGGCCTGGACGTAGGTGACGTCGTCGCGCCTGATCATCCGGGTGGTGCCGCCCTGGTCCACGGTGATCATCTCCGGTGCCGGGCCGCCGCCGTCGCGCAGCAGTTCGCTGATGCGCCCCACCGAACGGGACAGCCGTTCGGCGCGGACGGGCTTCAGCAGGTAGTCCACCGCGGCAAGCTCGAAGGCCTCCAGGGCGCAGTCCTCGTCGGCGGTGACGAACACCACCGCCGGCGGGTGGCTGCTGCGTGCGATGGCCCTGGCGATGTCCAGGCCGGACACCGCCGGCATGTGGATGTCGAGGAAGACGGCGTCCACGGACTCCGTGCTGAGCGCCCGCAGTGCTTCGGAGCCGGAGGATGCCCGGTGGATGGTGCCGATCCGGTCGTCCCTGCCCAGGAGGTACGCCAGTTCCTCCACGGCCGGTAACTCGTCGTCGGCGACGAGGACATTAATCATGGTCCTACATTAGCCGCCCCCTTGCTCCTTGCCGGGGGAGCGGCTCAGGCGTCGTGGCCCGGCTGGGACTTGGGCACGCGCATGGTGATCAACGTTCCTTCGCCGGGCGCTGTCTCGATCACCAGGCCGTGGTCGTCACCGTAGACCTGCCGGAGCCGGGCGTCCACGTTGCGCAGCCCCACGTGGTCGCCGTCTGTATGGCCGGCCAGCATCGACTGGAGCTGGGCAGGGTCCATGCCCACGCCGTCGTCCTCGATGGTCACTTCCGCAAAGGCGCCCGAATCGTTGGCGGTGATGCTGATATGGCCGGGGCCTTCCTTGGCCTCAAGCCCGTGCCGTACCGCGTTCTCGACCAAGGGCTGCAGGCTCAGGAACGGGATGACTGTCCCCAGGACTTCCGGTGCTATCCGGAGGCTGACCTGGACGCGTTCGCCGAAGCGCGCCTTCTCCAGCAGGAGGTACCTGTCAATGCAGCGCAGTTCCTCGGCCAGGGTGGTGAAGTCGCCGTGGCGGCGGAAGGAGTAGCGGGTGAAGTCCGCGAACTCCACCACCAGTTCGCGGGCCCGCGCCGGGTCGGTAATGATGAACGAGGCGATGGCGTTAAGCGAGTTGTAGATGAAGTGCGGGCTGATCTGCGCCCGCAGGGCCCGGACTTCGGCTTCCATCAGCAGCGTCCGGGAGGCATCCAGCTCGGCCAGTTCCACCTGGACGGCCACCCAGTCCGCCACTTCGCTGGTGGCCCGGACCAGGCCGGCGCCCGCCGACGGGGCGAACGCCGCCACAACGCCCACCACCCGGGAGCCGGCACGCACCGGCGCGATCACGGCGGCGAGGTTGCCAGTGGCAGGGTCCGCTCCCAGGTCCCGTGCCTGGAGCACCGCGGTCCGGCCGCCGATCAGGACGTCTGCAGCCAGGTCCATCAACCGGGGCTTCAGTTCCTCGGCTGCGCCGTCCCAGGCGAGCACGCCCGCCGTGTCGGTGATCGCCAGAGCATGGCAGCCCAGCAGGGTCCTCAGTTGCTTGCTCGCCTTCGCGGCACCCGCCGGATTAAGTCCGGTCCGCAGGTGCTGCCCTGCACGGGACGCGGCATGGAGCGTGTTGTATGTTGCGCGCTCGGCATCGGTGCCCAGCTCACGGAAGGAGCGCAGCAGCTTAATTCCCACGCCGACGACGACGGCGATCGCCAACACGATCACCGCAACTGCCGCGGCGGTCAGGAGAGGGGAGTCCGGCATGCTGCCCAGCGTAGCGGTGGGTGCCGCTTGCCGCAGCATCGCGACCGTTGAGCGAGCGTTCCCGCCGGGGCTATGGAATGTGCCCCTGCCACGGCGCAGAGTGATTGCAGTCACAGCGGCGGCATCCTGCGTGCGGGACCCGACAACGTGAACCAGGCAAGACTCAATGAGGAGGAAAGATGGGTAACGATGCCCGGACTCCGGACGCTGCAGCGTCCGTGGACTTCGAACAGGTCCAGTCGACAGAGCGGTTCCAGGAACTGCGCAAACGCCACCGCAGTTTTGTATTCCCCATGGCTGTCGCTTTTCTGCTGTGGTATTTCGCGTATGTCCTGCTGGCCGACTACGCGGTCGGCTTCATGTCCACCAAGGTGTGGGGCAACATCAACATCGGCCTGATCCTGGGCCTGCTGCAGTTCGTCACGACGTTCGCCATCACCGGCTGGTATGTCAGCTACTCCAACCGCCGGCTGGACCCAATAGCCGCGGAAATCCGCAACGAAATCGAAGGCCATGAATTTGATAAGGACGGCAACATCATGACCGGGGTGGCCAAATGATCGGGATTGCCGCGGCGGTTGACGTCGCCGACCTCAAGGAAACCACCCTGCTCAACATGGGGATCTTCGGCCTGTTTGTCGCCGTCACCATGGTGATCGTGCTCCGGGCCAGCCGGAACAACAAGACCGCGGCGGACTACTACGCAGCGGGCCGGTCCTTCACCGGCTCCCAGAACGGAACGGCCATCGCCGGCGACTACCTGTCGGCCGCCTCGTTCCTGGGCATCACCGGTGCCATCGCCATCAACGGCTACGACGGCTTTATGTACTCGATCGGCTTCCTCGTGGCCTGGCTGGTTGCCCTGCTGCTGGTGGCTGAACTGCTCCGGAATACCGGAAAGTTCACCATGGCCGACGTCCTTTCGTTCAGGCTGAAGCAGCGCCCGGTCCGGATCGCGGCGGCCATTTCCACGCTGGCGGTCTGCTTCTTCTATCTGCTTGCACAGATGGCCGGAGCCGGCAGCCTCATCTCACTGCTGCTGGGCATCAGCGACTGGAGCGGACAGGCGCTGGTGATCATCGTCGTCGGCGTTCTGATGATCACCTACGTACTTATCGGCGGCATGAAGGGCACCACCTGGGTCCAGATCATCAAGGCGATCCTGCTGATCGCCGGCGCGGCAGTGATGACCTTCTGGGTATTGGCCATCTACGGCTTCAACCTCTCCGACCTGCTGGGCGGCGCCGTGGAAGCCTCCGGCAACCCGAGCATGCTCAACCCCGGCCTGCAGTACGGCAAGACCGAGACGTCCAAGCTGGACTTCATGTCCCTGGCCCTCGCCCTGGTCCTGGGAACGGCCGCCCTTCCGCACGTGCTGATGCGCTTCTATACGGTTCCGACCGCCAAGGAGGCCCGCAAGTCCGTGGTGTGGTCCATCGGGCTGATCGGCCTGTTCTATTTGTTCACCCTGGTCCTGGGTTACGGCGCTGCAGCATTGGTGGGAGCCGAAACGATCAAGGCTGCTCCGGGCGGCGTTAATTCCGCAGCCCCGCTGCTGGCCTTCCACCTCGGCGGACCGCTGCTCCTGGGCTTTATCTCCGCGGTGGCGTTCGCCACGATCCTTGCGGTGGTGGCCGGGCTGACCATTACGGCCGCAGCATCCTTCGCCCACGACATCTACGCCAGCGTCATCTCCAAGGGCAAGGCCGACGCCGACACCGAGGTCAAGGTGGCGCGGCGTACGGTTGTGGTCATCGGAGTTATGGCCATCCTTGGCGGCATCTTCGCCAACGGCCAGAATGTCGCGTTCCTGGTGGCCCTGGCCTTCGCCGTGGCGGCGTCGGCGAACCTCCCCACCATCGTCTACTCGCTGTTCTGGCGGCGGTTCACCACCCAGGGCGCGGTCTGGAGCATGTATGGCGGCCTGGGCTCGGCCATCATCCTGATCGTTTTCTCGCCGGTGGTTTCCGGCGGAGCCACCTCCATGATCAAGGATGCAAACTTCGCGCTGTTCCCGCTGAGCAACCCGGGCATCGTGTCCATTCCGCTGGCATTCCTGCTGGGCTGGCTCGGCACGGTCCTGGACAAGAAGCGTGAAGACAGCGCCACGCAGGCGGAAATGGAAGTGCGGTCCCTCACCGGCGTAGGTGCGGAGAAGGCCGTGGACCACTAACGCAGGCACACCAGCAGCATCATCCAAAAGTGAAGAGCACCCCTGCCGTCCGGCAAGGGTGCTCTTCACTGTTAGCCGAAGGTTTATGTCTTCGGCCGGAGTTTGATGTTGGTCATCTTGAGCTCGTCCTTGCCTTCGAAGCGGTAGGCCAGGTCAATCTGCTGGCCGTCGCAGGTGATAACGCCGGCTATGTCGGCAGCGTTGACGCCGTTCTCCGAGGTGACCTTCACGTCGTTGTACGCCGGCTTGCATGTGTCGTTCATCTCCAGGCTTTTGACGCCGGCGATGAAGTCTTCCTTCGGCAGCTGTTCCTGGAGCGCGGGGTCAAGGTAGTCGTCGTAGGCCTTGGAGGATTCGCCCGCGATCACCAGCTTGGTGAATCCGTCCGCGAGCCCGCGGGCCTGGTTGGCGGCACCGCCTAAGACATTGAGAAGGATAAGGACGCCGACAACTGCCAGCAGCAACACGCCGCCGACGATGCCGAGGATGATCCACAGCCTCTTCCGGTCCCTGGCGGGCGGCTGGCCTGGCAGGCCGAAGGGTGCGGGGTCGGAGTATTGGCCGGTGGCGCCGTACTGTGCCGGGTACTGGCCTCCCTGCGCATACTGCCCGCCGGAAGGATGAGAGGGATCCTGGGCAGTTCCGTACTGTGGCGACCCGTACTGCCCGGGCTCACCGCCCCGGGGTGGCCCGTACGGCTGTGCCGGCGGCTGCCGGGGAGGCGCTGGCGGCTGCTGCGCACCGGCATCGGCCTGGCCCGGCTGATGCGGTTCCTGAGGATTGCTCAAGATGGAGCCTTTCCGGCAGCGTGCATTGGGACTGCCTCGTTGCTGGGAACCGCAGACCGGCACCCCATTCGATTCAACTTGGACAAGCCTATAACCCTGCCTGCCCCGCCCCGGCATTCCTGCAGGCACGTGGCAGGGTCCTAGGCGTCGGCCGGGCCGCGCTCCAGCAGGGGCTGGATGCGGAACGGGATCAGCTCACCCATGGCCAGCGCGGTGTCCGTGCGCTCCACTCCGTCGCAGGCCAGGATCTTTCCGTTGATCCGGAACAGGTCCTCGGCATCCAGGGCCACCACGCGCAGCAACAGGTCCGCCGAGCCGGTCAGGCCATACCCTTCAAGGATCTCCGGGACGCTGGCCAGGTCATGGGCCAGCTGGCCCAGCTTTTGCTGCTGCACGTGGACGGAGATAAAGGCCATCAGCGGGTAGCCGAGCGACACAGGATTGATCCGCCGCTCGAAGGACAGGAAAACGTGCTTTTTCTCCAATTGGGCCATCCGCGCCTGGACAGTGTTGCGCGACAGGCCCAGCTTCTGGGCAAGCGCCACCACCGTCCGGCGGGGGTCCCGCGCCATGGCGGAAAGCAGTCGGGTGTCAGTGCCATCCAAAGCTTGCATAATGCGCAACGGTAGCACGGTCCGACAGTCCCAAACAGGGCATTGTGCTCAGTATTCTTCGTGGTGGTTGTACCCATTGAGCATTGTGAGTAGGGTCACAAATATCCGGGGCAACGGCGCCCGGGAGGCCGGCAGGCGGCAGGACCACAAGTCCCTATGCGCCGGTCAAACGACGTGAGAGGGTTGCGGGGCGATCGTGTCTACAGACGAAACGGGCCATGGCGGAACAAAGGCCGAAGACCCGGGCAGCAGTGCAGGAATACATGGGGCCGGCCGGTACCTGATCCAGCTGATCAACCCGGCAGGGGAGCGGATCAGCCATCCGGAATTCGATCCATGGGTGCAGGACATCAGCGACGAGCAGTTGTGCTCCCTCTATGAGGACATGGCGGTAGTCCGGCGCATCGACGTCGAGGCAACCGCACTCCAGCGGCAGGGTGAGCTGGCCCTCTGGCCGCCCCTGCTGGGGCAGGAAGCGTCCCAGGTCGGGGCCGGCAGGGCACTGCGTGGGGACGACTTCGTCTTCTCCAGCTACCGGGAGAACGGCGTGGCCTACTGCCGCGGCGTGGACCTGACGGACATCATCCGGGTATGGCGGGGAAACGCCTCGTCAGGATGGGATCCGTACGCAATCAACATGGCTACCCCGCAGATCATCATCGGCGCGCAGACGCTGCATGCCACCGGGTACGCCATGGGGATCCAGAACGACGGCGCCGACTCGGCTGCGGTCACGTTCTTCGGCGACGGCGCCACAAGCGAAGGTGACGTCAATGAAGCCATGGTGTTTGCCGCCAGCTTCCAGGCTCCCGTGGTCTTCTTCTGCCAGAACAACCACTGGGCCATCTCGGAACCGGTCCGGCTGCAGTCCCACATCCAGCTGGCGGACAGGGCCACCGGCTTTGGCATTCCCAGCCTCAGGGTGGACGGGAACGACGTCCTCGCGGTCATGGCGGTCACCCGCGTGGCCCTGGACCGGGCCCGGCGCGGCGGCGGACCGACCTTCATCGAAGCCGTCACCTACCGCATGGGACCGCATACCACCGCGGATGACCCCACCCGGTACCGCGACGCCAACGAACTGGAGGACTGGGCCGCCAAGGATCCCATCGCCAGGGTCAAGTCACTCCTGGAGCGCAAGGGGCTGCTGACGGAAAACCTGCAGCAGCACGTGCAGGACAAGGCCGACGCCGTGGCACGCGAGATGCGTGCAGGCTGCACCAACATGCCGGACCCGGAACCGCTGGACATCTTTAAGCACGTCTACAGCGCACCCAATTCCTGGCTGGACCGGCAGCAGGACCATTACTCCCGATACCTGGCTTCCTTCGGTGATCCCGCCGGAGCCAACTCACCCGAAGGGGCACGCTGATGACCCAGATGACCTTTGCCCGCGCCATCAACGCCGGCTT
>DATCVX010000316.1:0-1646 GCA_036566705.1 Arthrobacter sp.
CTACCGCGAGCTGGTGGCGGTCCTGCGGGAAGTCACTCCAGGGATCCCCTGCACCACCAACCTGATGGCCTCCAGCGCCACCAAGTCGATGGACTACTTCGAGTGGGCCAAGGACCTGGACGTCATCGCCAACGACCACTACCTCGTGGCCGCAGATCCCGAGCGCCAGATCGAACTCGCGTTCAGCGCGGACCTCACCCGGGGAATTGCGGGCGGCGACCCGTGGATCCTGATGGAACATTCGACGTCGGCCGTCAACTGGCAGCCCCGCAACCAGCCCAAGATGCCCGGCGAAATGCTGCGGAACTCCCTCGCCCATGTGGCGCGCGGCGCGGACGCCGTGATGTTCTTCCAGTGGCGCCAGAGCTTTGCGGGTTCCGAGAAATTCCACTCCGCCATGGTTCCGCACGGCGGCCGGGATACCCGTGTGTGGCGCGAGGTGGTGGAGCTGGGGTCTGCACTGAAACGGCTGGCGCCGGTCCGAGGCTCCCGCGTGGAATCCAGGGCTGCCATCGTGTTTGATTACGAGGCGTGGTGGGCCAGCGAGATCGACTCCAAGCCGAGCCAGGACGTGAAGTACCTGGACGTGCTGCGGGCCTTCCACCGGTCGCTGTTCCTGCGCGGGATCTCTGTGGACATCGTCCATCCGTCCGCCTCGCTGGAGGGCTACGACCTGGTGCTGGTCTGCACGTTGTATTCGGTGTCCGACGACGCGGCAGCGAATATTTCGGCAGCCGCGCACGCCGGAGCCACCGTGCTGGTCACCTACTTCAGCGGCATTGCCGACGAGCAGGACCACATCCGGCTGGGCGGCTACCCGGGGGCGTTCCGTGAGCTGCTGGGCATCCGGGTGGAGGAGTTCCACCCGCTGCTGGCCGGCACGCAGCTGAAGTTGAGCGACGGCGGCCTCTCCACTATCTGGAGCGAGCACCTCCATCTGGCTGGCGCTGAGGCGATGCAAACCTTCACCGAGTACCCGCTCGAGGGTGTGCCCTCGTTGACCCGTCATGCCGTTGGCTCCGGGGCGGCCTGGTATCTGGCCACTTTCCCTGACCGCGACGGCATCGAGTCCGTTGTGGACCGGCTGCTGGCCGAATCCGGTGTTGTGCCCGTTGCCCAGGCAGATGCCGGCGTGGAGCTCACGCGCCGCCGGACCGACGACGGCAGCTCATTCCTCTTCGCCATCAATCACTCGCGCTCGTCGGCCTTCGTTGAGGCCGCTGGAACGGACCTGGTGAGCGGCGGCCGCTTCAGCGGCACCGTTGAGGCCGGGGCCGTGGCGGTGATCGCGGAGGATTGACGTTCTTCCTGGTGGTCCCGGTTTCCGGTTTGCCCGGGGCCGGGATCACCTGGGTGCTGACTCGCGCCGGGGTTTGTCGCGGGGCTCATTGCGGAGCTGAGCCGCATGGAGCGTTCGACGGCGGCACCCGGGTGGGTCGCCCGGCCCGCCGGCAGGTTCTCCGGACCGGGATCGGTGCGGAGCTTAATTGTCGTACCCCTCTGGAAGAGTGTTCCCATGGAAGCTCTTAGGGTTCAGCGCGCAGGGCACGGCGGCCACGCCGGCCTGCGCACACGTGCTGATTCGCCTGTTGGGGGCGCTTCCAGCGGCCGCGCTTCCAGCGGCCGCGGTTTCGGCGGCGGTGCCC
>DATCVX010000317.1:0-2710 GCA_036566705.1 Arthrobacter sp.
CGTTGATGAACCGCTGCGGATCCTCGAGTTCCGTCACGGCGACCCAGTTGATGTCCTGGTGCCAGGTGGTCTCGGCGAGGCCTGCCTTGGACAGGTTCAGGGAGCTCACGCCAAGGAGTGCAGCGAGGGAAATGGCCATGGTTTATAGGATAGCCGGGTGCTGGGCAATCGCACTAAACATGTTCTTCAATGGTGTGCAGGTGGCTATTCCCTGGCCAGGGGCGCTGGCATAGGCTCAAAGCAGTCGCATCCATCCGCTTCGCTGCTGATGATCCCTATGAAAGAGGTTGCACACCGTGGTTCAAACCTTGCAGAACTTCATCAACGGTGAGTTCGTCACGCCCGCCGGCACCGGCCTGCTGGACATCGTCAATCCCACCAACGGCGAGGTCGTGGCCCAGTCGCCCGTCTCCGTCCAGGCCGACGTTGATGCGGCCATGAACGCCGCCAAGGATGCGTTCAAGACCTGGAAGCACGTCACCCCCGGCCAGCGCCAGCTGATGCTGCTCAAGCTCGCCGACGCCGTCGAGGCCAACAGCGACGAACTCGTCGAAGCCCAGCACCGCAACACCGGCCAGGTGCGCAGCCTGATCGCGTCCGAGGAAGTTGCCGCCGGCGCCGACCAGCTCCGCTTCTTCGCCGGCGCCGCCCGCATCCTCGAAGGCAAGTCCGCCGGAGAGTACTTCGAGGGCCACACCTCCTACGTGCGCCGCGAGCCGATCGGCGTCGTGGCCCAGGTGGCACCGTGGAACTACCCCTTCCTGATGGCCATCTGGAAGATCGGCCCCGCCCTCGCCGCCGGCAACACCGTGGTCCTCAAGCCCTCGGACACCACCCCCGAATCCACCCTGGTCCTGGCCCGCCTGGCAGGCGAAATCCTGCCCGCCGGCGTGCTGAACGTGGTCCTGGGAACCGGCGAAACCGGCGCCATGATGGTGGAGCACAAGGTCCCCGGCCTGGTCTCCATCACCGGCTCGGTCCGGGCCGGCATCGCCGTCGCCTCCGGAGCCGCGAAGGGCCTCAAGCGCGCCCACCTCGAACTCGGCGGCAAGGCCCCGGCCATCGTCTTCAAGGACGCCGACATCAAAAAGAGCGCCGCGGCCATCGCCGAGTTCGCCTTCTTCAACGCCGGCCAGGACTGCACTGCCATCACCCGGGTGCTGGTTGAAGACTCGGTCCACGACGACGTCGTGGCGGCCATGGTGGAACACACCAAAACCCTGCACACCGGCTCGCAGAACGACGAAGACAACTACTTCGGCCCCCTCAACAACGTGAACCACTTCAACGCCGTGACGTCCGTGGTGGAACACCTCCCGGAGAACTGCAAGATCGTCACCGGCGGCCACCGCGCAGGCGACAAGGGCTTCTTCTTCGAGCCCACCATCGTCACCGGCGCCAAGCAGACGGACGACATCGTGCAGAAGGAAACCTTCGGCCCGGTCATCACGGTGCAGAAGTTCAGCACAGAGGAAGAAGCCGTGGAGCTGGCCAATGACGTCGAATACGCCCTGGCTTCCAGCGTCTGGACCTCCGACCACGGCACGGCCATGCGCCTGAGCCGCGACCTGGACTTCGGTGCCGTGTGGATCAACACCCACATCCTCCTCACCGCCGAAATGCCCCACGGCGGCTTCAAGCAGTCCGGCTATGGCAAGGACCTCTCCATGTACGGCGTCGAGGACTACACGCGCATCAAGCACGTCATGTCCGCCCTCGACGCATAACCCGGCCTCCCGACCTTCACGCCTCATCCCCAGCTTTCAAGAAAGGCCCTCCCATGACCACCACCGCAAGTGAACTCACCTTCCGCCTGGAGCAGAAGCGCCGTGTCCAGGCCGACTTCCCGGGCCCCAAGTCGGTGGCACTGACGGAACGCCGCAAGGCAGTTGTTGCTGCCGGCGTCGCCTCCAGCGTCCCCGTCTACGTGGCGGACGCCGACGGCGGCATCATCCACGACGTCGACGGCAACTCCTTCATCGACCTCGGCTCGGGCATCGCGGTGACCAGCGTCGGCGCGTCCGATCCCGCCGTCGTCGGTGCCGTGAAGGAAGCCGTTGAGCACTTCACCCACACCTGCTTCATGGTCACCCCGTACGAAAGCTACGTGGCCCTCGCCGAGCAGCTCAACCGCCTGACCCCGGGCGACCA
This sequence comes from Arthrobacter sp., assembly GCA_036566705.1. Classification (GTDB taxonomy): domain Bacteria; phylum Actinomycetota; class Actinomycetes; order Actinomycetales; family Micrococcaceae; genus Arthrobacter. The sequence continues at coordinate 2,152 of DATCVX010000317.1, forward strand.
CGAAAAGCGCACGGTGCTGTTCAACTCCGGTGCCGAGGCAGTGGAGAACGCCGTCAAGGTGGCCCGCCTCGCAACCGGCCGGGACGCCGTCGTCGCTTTTGACCACGCCTACCACGGCCGCACCAACCTGACCATGGCGCTGACCGCGAAGGCCATGCCGTACAAGACCAACTTCGGCCCGTTCGCGCCCGAGGTCTACCGCATGCCGATGAGCTACCCGTACCGCGAGGAAAACCCCTCGATCACCGGTGCCGAGGCCGCCAAGCGCGCCATCACCATGATCGAAAAGCAGATCGGCGGCGAATCCGTTGCTGCGATCATCATCGAGCCGATCCAGGGCGAGGGCGGCTTCATCGTTCCCGCCGAAGGTTTCCTGCCGGCTCTCGCCGACTGGGCCAAGGAAAAGGGCATCGTCTTCATCGCCGACGAGGTCCAGTCCGGTTTCTGCCGCACCGGCGAATGGTTCGCCGTGAACCACGAAGGTGTTGTCCCGGACATCCTGACCATGGCCAAGGGAATCGCCGGCGGCATGCCGCTGTCGGCTATCACGGGCCGCGCG
>DATCVX010000318.1:0-2769 GCA_036566705.1 Arthrobacter sp.
AGCCGACCACCATGGCGGCGGCCGCGGCGACGGCGGCGAAGACGGCCATGATGAGGCCGGCCAGGAGCGGATTCCCCCAGCTGACGCCGAACAGCAGGGCTGTGCCGACCATGATGTAGGCGCCTTGGACCACCGCAATGCCAAAGCGCCCGAGCGCCTGCCCGGCGATGGCCTCCCAGCTGGTGACCGGAGCCGACATCATCCGGGAGATGACCCCCAGGCGCCGCGCCTGGATGAGCGTTGCTGCCCCGGTGAGGGAGCTCAGGAAGACGAACAACAGCAGCTGCTGGGCAGCCCCCAGATCGAACTGGCCCAGGCCCGTGAACTCCTGAGCCACGTTGTTGGTGTCCACGATCTCCAGGCGCACCGGCTGTGCCGTGTTTCGCGCCTGGTCCAGTGCCTCCACTGCCTCGTTCCGGCTGACACCCGCGTCCTGGAGGGCAGCAAGCTGGCGTTGTTCGGTGTCGACGGCCTGCACCGACGCGCGCACGGATTGCAGGGCCGCCTGTGCGCCCGATTGCGCTGACACCACCACTTCGAGATTGGCCGGTTGGCCGTCCTCGAATGCTGCCGCCGCGGCGTCGCTGATGAAAATCCCGACGTCGGTCCGTCCACGGCTCAGGTCAGCGCGCACTGTCTCCGGCCGGCCCGACGTGACCCGAAGCCCGTCCGCCTCGAGCTGCGTGGTGACCTTCTTTCCAAGTTCGGTGGACGTTCCTCCGGCCACCGACACGCGGGCCTGGCCGCTGCCTGCGCCGAACTGCGAGCCAAGAAGCAGGATCAGCAGCAGCGGGAAAATAAACACAAAGAAGATGTTTGACCTGTCCCGCAGGAAGCGCCGGATTTCCACGCCCGCAACCGCGAGGATGACGCTCATGGCCTGGCCCCCCGGTCCGGTATCAGCCGGGAAGCCAGCGTGCATACGGCAGCGAACCCCAGCATGACAGCCAGTGGCACGGCCACGTCTGCGGGTCCGCCGCCGCCGGCAGAGATGCCCAGGCCCCGGATGAAGGCGCCCACAGGGTTCATGTCCATAAGCACGGCGACGAATCCGGAGGCCTCAACGGGGAAGAAGGCACCACCGGCGATCCCCAGCACCATGGCAAGGATGGACTGTGCGACGTTGGCCTGTTCGGCGGACCGCACCAGGCGGGCCACGACGAACGTCATGCTGGTAGCGGCGGCCGCGACGCTCACCACGAGAAGTCCCACCACCAGCGGGGAGCCGAAGGAGACAGCGAAAAGCAGTGAGCCGACGGTTAGCAGGACCGTGGTGGCCACTATGCCGAGGATGAATCCCACCAAGGCTTTTGCGGTGATGATTGACCGTGCCGCCAGCGGCGACGATCGAAGGCGGGCAAGGGTGCCCTGTTCCCGTTCAGCCAACAGCCCCAGGACCCCGAACCCCACGGTGAAAAGGAGGAACAGTCCTGTCTGGCCCGCCACCAGTGTTCCCTTCAGCGAGAGCTGTTCGGCAGCCGCCTGGCCGGACGACAGGGTCAGCGCCGGAGCGCCGGCCGCGATCTGTTGGCCAAGTCCCGCAACGTCCTGTGCGGGGAGGCCGGCGCTGTGGCCCGCCATCGCCGCGACGGCTCCGGCTCCAAACTGGTCCAGGAGACTGTCCACCACTGAAACCAGGATGTCCGTTTCGACTCCCTGGCCGTCGCCCTCCACCACTTGCACCGTCACAGCCTGGCCGGACGTGACGGCGGCCGTGAAGCCAGCGGGGATGACCAGCCCGAGATCCGCGCCGCTTCCCCGGGTCTCCTGCCGGACGTCCGCGGCCGGGACGCTTCTGACCGTGACGTCCATCAGCTCCAGTGAGTCAAGCGCATCGAGCAAGGCGCCGCCAAGCGGACCGACGTCGTCACTGCTCGCCACCACGGTGGCCGGTTTCAGGTCAACACTGTCCGGACCGAAGCCGCCGAAGGCCAGGTTCAGGACCCCCATCAGGGAAAGCGGAACCAGCAGGGAGAAGATGAACACTGACTTGTCGCGGATGCGCTGCCGGAGGTCATTGCCGACCATGGCCCAGATTCCCCGCATGTCAGTCCCGGAGCGCTTTGCCGGTCAGGTGCAGGAAGACGGATTCCAGGTCCGGGCGGGTGATCTCCACTGCGGTCAACGTCATGCCGGCGTCTCCCGCCCCCGTGACGATGGCCGGCAGGAGGCTCGGCCCGTCCCTGACGGTGAGAATCAAGCCTGACCCGCCGCCGTCGACATGCTGCACGCCAGGCAAGGACTTCAAGGCGGCCGCCGCAGCGCTGGTGTTGCCGCTGCCGCGCAGGTTGATACGGTCCACGCCGCCGGTCAGCCTGACCAGCTGGTCCCGGGTGCCCTCCGCCTGGACCCGGCCTTCGTCAAGGATGGCGATGCGGTCGCACAGCCGCTCCGCCTCTTCCATATAGTGCGTGGTGTAGAGCACGGCCATGCCTTCCGTGGCCAGGCCCTCCACTGATTCCAGGATCGAGTTCCGTGATTGCGGATCCACACCAACTGTCGGTTCGTCGAGGATCAGCAGGGTGGGCCGGTGCAGCAGTCCGATCCCTATGTTCAGCCTGCGCTTCATGCCGCCGGAAAACTTCTTGGTCTGTTCACCTGCCCGGTCGGTCAGGCCGATGAGCTCCAGCAGTTCGTTCGTCCTTGCGCTGAGTTCCTTGTGGCGCAGCCCCTGGAGGCGTCCAAAGAACCTCAGGTTTTCCCGCGCGGACAGGTCCGGATAGATCGCCAACTCCTGTGGGACAAGGCCAATGTGCCCCTTGGGGTGCG
>DATCVX010000319.1:0-3344 GCA_036566705.1 Arthrobacter sp.
ACTATCGCTGCCGAGAGCAGCGCCAGCGGGGCGTCGGTTCCCAGCGCGGCGCGGATATCACTGCCGGCCACGACCGTAAAGAGCAGCGCCGGGTTGGTGATGTAGAAGGCCGTCCGGGTGAGGGCGCCCTGGACTTCCGGCCCCAGGATTCGCAGCCGGGCGGCGAAATAGCCCACAGCAATGACCGCGGAGACGATGAGTATTCCGGAGACAACGCCGCCCAAAGTGCGCCCTTCTATTTAACTGTTGGGATTCCGCACGGCCGTCTCCTGTTGCGAGGGAGGTCCGGCCGTGCGGAAGCTGTGCGGTGGAACGTCCTTACCGGACCAGGCAGGGCCGCTTCGGGTCGAATGACCAGCCGTCGATGTAGTACTGCATGCCGATGCTATCGTCGCGGGCATCCAGACCGTGCTGCAGGTACAGCTCGTGCGCCTTGTCCAGCGCCTCGCGGTCCAGTTCGATGCCCAGGCCCGGAGCGTCCGGGACCTCGATGGCGCCGTCCCGGATCTGCAGCGGGTTCTTGGTGAGCCCCTGTCCGTCCTGCCAGATCCAGTGCGTGTCCAGTGCAGTGATTTCGCCTGGTGCGGCCGCGCCGGTGTGCGTGAACATGGCCAGCGAGATGTCGAAGTGGTTGTTTGAGTGCGATCCCCAGGTGAGCCCGAACTCGTTGCACAGCTGCGCCACGCGGACGGAGCCGGACATGGTCCAGAAGTGCGGGTCCGCCAGCGGTATGTCGACGGCGTTGCTCCGGATGGCGTGGGACATTTCCCGCCAGTCCGTGGCGATCATGTTGGTGGCGGTCTTCAGGCCGGTGGCACGGCGGAACTCAGCCATGACCTCGCGGCCGGAGAAGCGGCCTTCAGCGCCGCACGGGTCCTCCGCGTACGCAACGACGCCCTGCATCCGCTTGCCGAGGCGGATTGCTTCGTCGAGGAGCCAGCCGCCGTTCGGGTCCAGGGTCACGCGGGCGTCGGGGAAGCGGTTGGCGAGGGCGGTGACCACATCAACTTCGTCGTCCCCGGACAGCACGCCGCCCTTGAGCTTGAAGTCGCTGAAGCCGTACCGTTCCTGGGCGGCTTCGGCCAGGGCCACAACAGCCTCCGGCGTCATGGCCTCCTGGCGGCGGAGCTTCTCCCAGCGGTCCGCGGGCGCGTCCTCCACCAGGTAGGGAAGGTCGGTCCTGGCGTGGTCGCCGATAAAGAAGAGGTAGCCGAGCATGGGAACCGAGGTGCGCTGCTGCCCGTCGCCCAGCAGTTCAGCGACGGGAACGCCGAGGAACTGGCCGTGAAGGTCCAGCAGGGCGGATTCGACGGCGGTGACGGCGTGGACGGTGGTCCGCAGGTCGAACGTCTGCAGCCCGCGGCCGCCGGCGTCACGGTCGGCGAACTCTGCCGCAATCTCGCGCAGCAAGGAACGGAACCGGGCCACAGGCTGACCGGTGATGAGCGTGCCGGCTTCCTCGATGGTGCCCTTGATCTTCTCACCGCCGGGGACCTCGCCGAGGCCGGTGCGGCCCTCCGAATCGGTAACGATGACCACGTTGCGGGTAAAGAAGGGTCCGTGGGCGCCGCTGAGGTTCATCAGCATGCTGTCGTGACCGGCCACCGGGACCACCTCGACGTGCGCAATAACAGGCTGGGTGCTCATGCGTTGACCTCATCCTTCACGTCGGCTGCAGCTTCAACGGTGCCATCGATGCGGCGGTTCAGGTGCCACGGGTTGGCATCCTGCAGGGCGGCGGGCAGGAGTTGCTCGGGCAGGTTCTGGTAAGCGACCGGCCGCAGGAAGCGGTTGATTGCGAGGGTGCCCACCGAGGTGGTGCGGGTGTCGGAGGTGGCGGGGAACGGGCCGCCGTGGACCATCGCGTGGCCTACTTCGACGCCGGTGGGCCAGCCGTTGACGATGATGCGCCCCACTTTCTGTTCAAGGGCAGGGAGCAGGAGTGCCGCCGTCGGGTAGTCCTCTTCGGTGAGCTGCAAGGAGGCCGTGAGCTGGCCTTCGAGCCGGTTGACGGCCTCGATGAGTTCTTCGGTGGAGGAGTAGCGGATGACCAGGCTGGCGGCGCCGAAGATCTCGGCGTGCAGCGTGTGGTTGGACACGAACTCGCTGATGTGGGTTCCGAAGATTGTCGGAGCGGGCGCATTCTTGGTGGGTCCGGGAGTGCCCTGCCCCACGATATCGACGCCGGCAGCTGAGCCGAGTGCCTCGGTTCCCGCATGCCAGGACCCGGCGATGCCCTCGGTGAGCATCGTCTGTCCCGCGCACGCTGAAACTGCGCGTCCGACGGCGGCAGCGAGTCTGTCTCCAGCCTCACCGGCGGGGGCGAACAGTAGGCCGGGGGAGGTGCAGAGCTGGCCTGAACTGCCGGTGACGGCGGTGACGTACTGCTGTGCCAGCGCGTCAATCTGTTCGGCGGAACCGCCCAGCGCGCCGGGGAAAACGAAGACAGGGTTCAGCGATGACATCTCCGCGTACACCGGGATGGGTTCGGGCCTGACCGCGGCGGTGCGCATCAGCGCGATGCCGGCGTTTTGGGAACCGGTGAAGCCCACGGCCTTGATGGCCGGGTCCGCCACGAGGGCCTGGCCGATGCTTGAGCCGGGGCCGTAGATCAGGGAAAACACACCCGGGTGCAGTCCGAAGTCCTTGACGGCCTTCACGATGGCCTGGCCGACGAGTTCGCTGGTGCCGGGGTGGGCGTTATGGGCCTTAAAGACGACGGGGCAGCCGGCGGCGAGGGCGGAGGCGGTGTCGCCGCCCGCCGTCGAGAATGCCAGCGGGAAGTTGCTGGCGCCGAACACAGCGACCGGACCCAGCGGGATCTGGCGCTGGCGGATGTCGGCCCGGGGCAGCGGGGTCCGGTCCGGCAGGGCCGGGTCGATCCGGACACCGCGGAAGTCGCCCTGGCGGACCACTGCGGCGAAGAGGCGGAGCTGGCCGGTGGTGCGGGCCCGTTCACCCTGCAGCCGCGCGGCGGGCAGTCCGGTTTCCTGGCCGGCCCGGTTGATCAGTTCCTCGCTGATGGCTTCGATGTTGTCTGCAATGGCGTCCAGGAAGCCGGCATGCGCCTCGGGCTCCAGCACGCTGAAGGACGGGTAAGCCTCGGCGGCGGCGGAGGTCGCCGTCATCAGCTGTTCCCCGGTGATCAGCGTGTAGGTGGGTTCAAGTGCCTCGTTGGTGGCGGGGTTGAAGCCGAAGGCGGTCTTGCCGTCGCCGACGACCGGCCGTCCGGCGATCAGGGAATGTCCGGTGAGTGTCATAGAGCTGACTCCTTGGGAGAGGTGTTTATCAGGAGACGGTTGTTCAGGAGACGGTGGTGATAAGGGCTTTGAGGTCCGCGAGGT
>DATCVX010000320.1:0-2618 GCA_036566705.1 Arthrobacter sp.
GCCACTTCCGGCTCGTTCGGGACGGCTTCGGCCGGGATGTAGGGCGGGTTGGAAACGACGACGTCGAAAGTTGCGTTAAGTTCCGGCAGTGCGTTCCGCAGGTCCCCCAGGACCAAGGTGACGCCCAGCGGTGCCAGGTTCTTCTCCGCCCACGCGTAGGCGAACGGGCTGTATTCGACCGCGTGGACTTCGGCGCCGGGGACCTCGTGGGCAATGGACCCGGCAATCGCACCGGAACCGGTGCCCAGGTCCACAACCCTGGGGTGCGCCAGGCCTTTGATGTGGTCGATGACCAGCTGGACCACGGACTCAGTTTCGGGTCGCGGGATGAACACCCCGGGTCCGACGGCAAGCTCCAAGTACCGGAAATGGGCCACTCCGGTGAGGTGCTGGAGCGGGATCCGCCGGGCACGTTCGGCTACGAGTTCGGTGTATCCCGGCGGCGCCGGCGCATCGGCCAGCATCATGGCGCGCAGCCTGCCCAGGCCCACACCGAGCAGGTGGTCTGCCAGCAGTTCCGCATCGACGCGGGGGCTGGGAACGCCGGCGTCACGGAGGACTGCGGTGGCCTCGCTGACGGCAGCCGCGAGAGTTTGCCCCGAACCGGAAGTCATCTGTTCCGGCGGCTATTCGCCGATGGCGTCCAGGCGTGCCTGTTCGTCCATCTCGATGGCGGACTGGATCACGGGCTCAAGGTCGCCGTTCATGACCTGGTCCAGGTTGTACGCCTTGTAGCCGGTGCGGTGGTCCGCGATCCGGTTTTCCGGGTAGTTGTAGGTGCGGATGCGCTCCGAGCGGTCCATCGTGCGGATCTGCGACTTGCGCTGGGCCGAGTTCTCGGCGTCGATCTGCTCCTGCATGTGCGCGAGGATGCGGGCCCGCAGGACGCGCATGCCGGCTTCGCGGTTCTGCAGCTGTGACTTTTCGTTCTGCATGGCCACAACGATTCCCGTGGGAAGGTGGGTGATGCGGACGGCGGAGTCGGTGGTGTTCACGGACTGCCCGCCGGGACCGGAGGACCGGTAGACGTCGATCTTGAGGTCGTTCTGGTTGATTTCGAGCTCTTCGGGCTCGTCAACCTCCGGAAGGACAAGGACGCCGGCGGCAGAGGTGTGGATCCGGCCCTGCGATTCGGTGACGGGCACGCGCTGGACGCGGTGCACGCCGCCCTCGAACTTGAGCCGGGCGTAGACGCCCTCGGCAGGATCGTTCGAGTTTCCCTTGACGGCCATCTGGACGTCCTTGTAACCGCCCAGGTCAGACTCCGTTGCGGAGATAAGTTCGGTCTTCCAGCCGCGTGACTCCGCGTACCGGGTGTACATCCGCAGGAGGTCGCCGGCGAACAGCGCAGCTTCGTCGCCGCCTTCGCCGCCCTTCACCTCAAGGATCACGTTGCGGGCATCGTCCGGGTCGCGGGGAATCAGCAGCCGGCGAAGTTTGGCCGCAGCTGTGTCCAGCGAAGCCTCCAGCACGGGGACCTCCGCAGCAAACTCGGGGTCCTCCCCCGCCATCTCCTTGGCAGCAGCGAGGTCGTCCTCAAGGGCGTGCCACTTGTTGTATGCCTCCACGATGCCATTGAGCTGGGCAGACCGCCGTCCCAGCTTCCGGGCCAGCCGCTGGTCAGCATAAACAGCAGGATCACCAAGCTGCGCCTGGATCGCATCATGCTCATCAAGCAGGCCCTGTACGGACTCAAACATTTTCAAAACCTCTTTCGACTCTTACAAGTCTAGTTTCAGGGGACTTAACGACGAACCGCCCAAAATATGCCGGCCATCAGGCCGGCATATTTTGAGCGGTGAGCGCAGCTACTTGTCGTTATCCGACTTCGCACCAAGCGTCGTCTTCTGGACCTGCATGAGGAACTCGACGTTGCTCTGGGTCTCCCGGATCTTGTTGGTCAGCAGTTCAAGGCTCTGCTGCGTTTCGAGTCCGGAGAGGACGCGGCGCAGCTTCCACATGATCTTGACTTCCTCGGGGGAAAGCAGGTTCTCTTCACGGCGGGTACCGGACGCGTTGACGTCCACGGCCGGGAAGATGCGCTTGTCCGCGAGCTGGCGGGACAGGCGGAGCTCCATGTTGCCGGTGCCCTTGAACTCTTCGAAGATGACCTCGTCCATCTTGGAACCGGTTTCGACGAGCGCGGTTGCCAGGATGGTCAGCGAGCCGCCGTTTTCGATGTTGCGGGCTGCACCGAAGAAGCGCTTCGGCGGGTACAGCGCTGCGGAGTCGACACCACCGGACAGGATACGGCCGGAGGCCGGTGCTGCCAGGTTGTAGGCGCGGCCCAGGCGGGTCATGGAGTCCAGGAGGACCACCACGTCCATGCCCATTTCCACGAGGCGCTTGGCGCGTTCGATGGAGAGTTCGGCCACGGTGGTGTGGTCGTCAGCGGGACGGTCGAAGGTGGAGGCAATAACCTCGCCCTTGACGGTGCGCTGCATGTCCGTCACTTCTTCGGGGCGTTCGTCAACAAGCACCATCATGAGGTGGACCTCAGGATTGTTGGTGGTGATGGCGTTCGCGATGGACTGCAGGATGAGCGTCTTGCCGGCCTTCGGCGGGGAGACGATCAGGCCACGCTGGCCCTTGCCGATCGGGGCAACCAGGTCGATGAC
>DATCVX010000321.1:0-4227 GCA_036566705.1 Arthrobacter sp.
TCGGTTGCCGTGCACCAGTTCCATCAGGGCGCCTTGAGAGTTCTTCGGCCGCATTACCTGGATGATTCGGGGCAGGTTTGTTACGTCATGGTCAATCCTGGCGGGGCTTATCTTGGGGCGGACCTGTACCTGGTTGATGTGGAGGTCCAGGATGGGGCGGACCTGCTTCTCACGACGCAGTCGGCCACGAAGGTTTATCGGACTCCGGAGTCTTTTGCCGAGCAGCGGATGAGCCTGCGGCTGGGGGAGGGGGCGCGGCTGGAGCTGATGCCGGACCAGCTGATCGCCTACCGCGAGGCCAGCTACCGGCAGAATACGCACATCACCGTGCGGCCGACGTCGAGCCTGGTCATGGCTGAAGTGATCACGCCCGGCTGGTCGCCCGACGGGGCGTCCTTCCGGTACGAGGAATTGCGGCTCCGGAACGACATCCGGGTGGAAACCGACGACGGCGGGCAGTTGCTCGCGCTCGACAACCTGCTGATCCGGCCGCCGGCCGGCGATGTCACCGGCCTGGGCTTTATGGAGGGCTTCAGCCACCTGGGATCGCTGGTGGTGGTGGACGCCCGTGTTGACCAGGCGCTCGCCGATGAGTTTCACGCCCTGACCGTGGACCACCAGGCGCATACCGGCATCTCCCTGACCCGCACCGTGGCCGGGACCACCGGACTGGTGCTGCGTTCGCTCTCAAGCAGCACCGGGGAACTGAACCGGCTGCTTGGCGCCTGCACGGCGTTGCTCCGGGAACGCTGGCACGGGCAGGCGCCTCTGAACCTGAGGAAGTACTGATGACCGCGCTGACCCAGTTCGCCGAGATGTACCGCGGGCGCGACGCCCTGCCGCTCCGGACCCGGCTGCTGTTCACCTTCGGTGCCGTGGCCGCCCTGCACGTGGCCGCCGTCGTACTTCTGTTCAGCGGGACGGCAGGAGGCGGCCAGCCGCTGGCCCTTGGTTTGGTGCTGACCGCCTACCTGGCAGGGGTCAAGCACAGCTACGACTGGGACCATCTGGCCGCGATCGATAACTCCACCCGCAAGTTCGTGGCGCAGCGGCAGGACCCGGTCAGCGTGGGCTTCGCGTTCAGCTTGGGGCACAGCACGGTGGTGGTCCTGGCTGGCGTCCTGGTGGTGGCCGGTGCCAGCATGGTGGGGCAGTTCATGGAGGACGGCTCGGCCGGCAACCTGGTGCTGGGCCTGATCGGCAGCGGGGTGTCGGGACTGTTCCTGCTGATGATGGGAATCTTCAACGGGTCCGCCTTCGTCCGGGCGGCGCGGGCCTGCCGGAGCGCACGGGCCGGCGGCAGCATCGCCGTCGAAGACCTTGAAGCCAAAGGCCTCGTGGCGCGGCTGCTGGCCAGGCCGCTGTCCAGGGTCCGCCGCCCGCGGAACATCTATGTGATCGGCTTCCTGTTCGGGCTGGGCTTTGACACCGCCACAACCATCGGCCTGCTGGTGATGACGACGGCGGCCTCGCTGGCCGGGGTTTCGCCGCTCGCCCTGATCGCGCTGCCCCTCGCGTTCACCGCAGCCATGACCCTCTGCGATTCGCTCAACGGCGTGGCGATGATGCGGATGTACCGCGCGGCCCTGGACGATCCGCGGCGGAAGCTCGGCTTCAACGCCGCGGTGACCGGCATCTCGGCGCTTTCCGCGCTGTTCATCGCCGTCATCACCTTGGGAGGATTCGTCAACGCCGCCTTCGGGCTGGACGACCCGCTGACCAGCTGGCTCGGCGCGATCGACCTTGGCGACGCCGGACTGCTGTTGATCGCGCTTCTGCTGTCCGTGTGGGGACTGGCGGCGCTGCCTAGGCGGGGCAGCACTGCGGGACGGACCCGCGCTTCAGGCTGACGCTGTGAGCCCAGTCGTTTACCAGTTTCCGGATCCGGCTTTCCCGGGCTCCGCGCCGCGGCGCGATTGACCGGCGTTCCGCCACGGCCCGCAGCTGGTCCCTGTGCATTTGGCTGACCCAGATGTCCCGTTCCTGATGCGTGAGCGGCAGCCACAGTTCGGCTGGGATGTGGTTCATTCTCTTGGCTCCTTCTCCAATATTGATGAACTTCGATACGCAGAATAATGATCCATATATCGATGATTGTCAATGCATTCGGACCAATATCCTGGCCCGACTCCCCTCATCCCATGGAGGCGAAAGGGTGTGCGGTTTCCGGCGGGTTCCTAGACTGGGTGCATGATCACTGTCAGCGGCACCGTGGAAACCAAACTGTCCCCGGAGAAGGCGTTCGCCTTTCTCTCCGAATTCGAAAACACCAGCGAATGGGATCCCGCCACGCCCGTTATGGACAAGCTCACGCCGGGTCCCGTGGCTGTCGGCCACCGCTATCACGCGGAATCTGAGTTCCGCGGCAAGCGCCAGTCACTCGAATACGAGGTCATCGAGCTGACGGACCGCCACATCAAGCTGCGTGGCGCCAACAAGACCGTCACCGCGTTCGACTCGATCGACGTAGAACCTTCCGGCCAGTGATCGCTGGTGAAATACACCGCCGAATTCAGCATCAACGGGCCGGCGAAGATCATCCAGCCGCTCCTGAAGCCGGCCTTTATGTCGTTGCGGGATCCGGCGCTGAACGGTATCCGGGACACCCTCAACGCCCTGGCTGCCCGCTGACGTGGACACGCGCAAACTCAAGTACTTCCTCGCCGTAGTGGACCATGACGGCTTCAACCGGGCCGCCGAGCACCTGCTCATCGCCCAGCCCTCGCTCTCCCAGACCATTGCCGGCCTGGAGAAGGAACTCGGTGTTCCGCTCTTCCACCGGATCGGCCGCCGTGCGGTCCTCAGTGAGGCGGGCAAGGAACTGGTAGGTCCGGCCCGCCTGGTCATGCGGGACCTGGACGCCGCCCAGTCCGCCGTCCAGGCCCTCCGGGGTGTCCGGAGCGGCCGGCTGGACATCATCACCATGCCGTCCCCGGGCATCGAGCCGCTGACGTCCATGATCGCGGACTTCACCAAGCTCCACCCGTCCGTCCGGCTAAACGTCAGCGCCGCCTTCACCCCCGAAGAAGTCGTCGAATCAGTCCGCAGCGGAAGCACGGAGATCGGCCTGGCCGGCTCTCCCACTCCGATCCGGGTTCCCGGCGTCGAGGTCCTGGAACTCGAGCACCAGCCGCTGATCCTCATCGTCAACCCCCAGGCCGACTCGTTCGGGGCGCAGGAAACAGCCATCCAGCGTGAGGATCTCGGCGGCCAGCGGATCATCGCCAGCCAGCGCGGCTCCCTCATGCGCTGGCTCGTCGACGACGCCCTGGCCCGCGGCGTGGAGGTGGAAATCGTCGTCGAAGTGGCCCACCGGACGTCCATCCTTCCGCTGGTACTGGCGGGCGTGGGGCACGCGGTGATGCCGTCGTCGTGGGCACCCACCGCACGCAAGGCCGGCCTCCGTACCCTGCTGATCGAACCGGTGAGCCACTTGGACGTGGCAGTGCTCAGCCGCAAGGAAAACCTCACCCCGGCCGCACGCGCATTCCTGGACGTCGCGGCGCAGCACACCGAGGATCCCAACCCATAGGCCCTTCCTATCAGGCGTATCGAAACTAAGTCTTGGACGCTGCATGCCCTCCGCCCGTCTACTTGAAGAGGAAGAACAGTGTGACCCCGCTAACAGGCTCACTGCTAACAAACTCAACGAGGAGGTAGGCACATGAGCGCCACCCAGAAATTCAGCATCGCATCCATCCCCGCGGACGGCGTCGGCAAGGAAGTTGTGTCCGCCGGACGCCGCGTCCTGGACGCGCTGGCCGCAAACTCCGGCGGCAAGTTCGCCTTCGACTGGACCGAGTTCCCGTGGGGCTGCGCCTACTACGAGAAGACCGGCCAGATGATGGACCCCAAGGGCCTGGAAGCCCTCAAGGACTTCGACGCCATCTACTTCGGCGCCGTCGGCTGGGAAAACGTCCCGGACCACATCAGTCTCTGGGGCCTGCGCCTGAACATCACCCAGAACTTCGACCAGTGGGCCAACATCCGCCCCGTGAAGTTCCTCCCCGGCGTCCAGTCCCCGCTGCGCAAGGCCGACACCACCGAGCTCGACTGGGTTGTGGTCCGCGAGAACAGCGAAGGCGAATACGCCGGCCTCGGCGGACGCAACCTCAGCGGCCGCGGCCCCGGCAACGAAGTGGCCCTGCAGACCGCGCTGTTCACCGAAAAGGGCTGCGAACGCATCATGCGCTTCGCCTTCGACCTCGCCCGGACCCGCACCGTCAA
>DATCVX010000322.1:0-17141 GCA_036566705.1 Arthrobacter sp.
CACCCACGGAGCCGAAGGCCCGGACGGGAGAGTTCACGCCGCCGGGCATCAGCCGGCGGGCGCGGTCGAAGAGTTCCTCGTTGCGAGGGTTGCTGGAAGTCATGGTTCCTATTCTTTCAGTTGGCCGGAACGTCAGTTACCGAGCAATTCAGACACCTTGGGCGCCACCGCCGTGCCCACCAGCTCGATGGAGCGCATCATGGCCGAGTGCGGCAGCGGGCCGCTGCTGTATTTGAGGTCAAAACGGTCCACGCCCAGGTCCGCCTTGAGCCGGGCGATCTTCTTCGCCACGGTGGCCGGGGACCCGACGTAGAGTGCACCGTCCGGGGCGCAGAGGGCATCGAACTCCGGCCGCCCGGCCGGTCCCCAGCCGCGTTCGGCGCCGATCCTGTTACGCAGTTTGAGCCAGTGCGGGAAGAACTCCTCGCGGGCCTGTTCATCGGTTGCAGCCACGTGCCCGGGCGAGTGGGTTGCGACCTGCTGCAGGGGATGCCCGTACTGGGACATGGCTTCCCGGTAGAGGTCTGCGAGCGGCCCGAAGGCACGGGGCTGCCCGCCGATGATGGCAAAGATGATGGGGTACCCGTACTGGGCGCAGCGGAGGACCGATTCGGTGGTTCCGCCCACGCCGATCCAGGCCGGCAGCAGGTGGTGTTCCAGCGGCGGGTAGACGCTCAGGCCGTGCAGCGCGGGCCGGGTGCGGCCTTCCCAGTGCACGGGTTTCTGCGACCGGACCTTGTCGAAAAGCTCGAGCTTTTCTTCGAACAGGACCTCGTAGTCGGCCAGGTCCAGCCCGAAAAGCGGGAATGACTCAACAAAGGATCCGCGGCCGAGCATGACTTCGGCCCGGCCGTTGGACAGGGCGTCCACGGTCGAGAACCTCTGGAACACCCTGATGGGGTCATCCGAGCTCAGGACTGTCACCGCAGACCCGAGCCGGATCTGGCTGGTGCGGGCCGCGGCGGCAGCGAGGAATACCTCCGGGGCGGAGACTGCGAAGTCCTTGCGGTGGTGCTCCCCCACGCCAAATGCGTGGAGTCCGACGGCGTCAGCCAGTTCCGCCTGTTCGAGCAGCTGGCGGAGCACCTGGGCATGCGGCTGCGGGCTGCCGTCCGGGTTCTCACCAACGTCGCCGAAGGTGTTCAGGCCCAGGAGGATCCTGTCCGCGGCTACCGGCGCGGTGGGCCCTGCCGCCGGAAAAGACGCCGGCTGCGAAGCCGGCTGCGGGGTCATCGGGATTCCCTCAGCCAGCCGGCGAGCTCGGCCGCCCAGTACGTCAGCACCATGTCGGCACCGGCACGCCGGATGCCCAGCACGGACTCGGTGATGGCGGCGCGGCGGTCAATCCAGCCGTTGGCTGACGCCGCCTCGATCATCGCGTACTCACCGGAGATCTGGTAGGCGGCAACGGGGACCGGGCTCATGGCAGCGACATCGGCCACGATGTCCAGGTAGCTCATGGCCGGTTTCACCATCACGATGTCAGCACCCTCGGCGAGGTCCAGTTCCACTTCGCGGATGGCCTCGCGGCGGTTTCCGGCGTCCATCTGGTACGTCCGCCGGTCGCCTTTCAGCTGGGAGTCCACGGCCTCGCGGAACGGACCGTAGAAGGCCGAGGCGTACTTGGCGGCGTAGGCAACCACCGAGGTGGTGGTGTGACCGGCGTCGTCCAGCGCCTTGCGGATGGCGGCGACCTGGCCGTCCATCATGCCGGAGGGGCCCAGCATGTGGGCGCCGGCGTCGGCCTGGGCCACAGCCATCCTGGCGTAGATCTCCACGGTGCGGTCGTTGTCGACGTACCCGTCGGCGTCGAGCACGCCGCAGTGCCCGTGGTCGGTGAACTCGTCCAGGCAGACGTCGCTCATGATGACCAGGTCATCGCCCACTTCGGCGCGGACGTCGCGGATGGCCTTGTTGAGAACGCCGTCCGGATCCAATGAGGCTGTGCCCTCGGCGTCCCGGACCGCCGGGATGCCAAAGAGCATGATGCCCCCGATGCCCAGCTCAACGGCTTCGGCGGCGGCGCGTTTAAGCGTGTCAGTGGTGTGCTGGAGCACGCCAGGCATCGAGGTGATGGGGTTGGGCTCGGTGAGCCCTTCCCGGATGAAGGCCGGCAGGATGAGCTCCGCCGGGGCCAGCCGCGTTTCGGCCGTGAGCCTGCGCATCGCCGGGGTGGTGCGCAGGCGGCGGGGACGTTGGTTGGGGAAACTCATGGCGTGTCCTTCACAGGTGGTCCGGGTGGGGTCGGGGAATCCAGGGCTTCACGCACCGCGGCCACGAGCCCGGCGGGGGTGGGCTCAGCCGCGACCGCAGCTACGTCCAGGCCGAGCGCGGCGGCCTCGTCCGCCGTCGAACGTCCGATCGCGACGAGCCTGCAGTCTGCCAAGGGGGTCAGCAGGGCGCTGATGCGCCGTACCGCGCTGGGTGATGCGGCCACGACGGCGTGCAGCCGGCCGGCGTCGATCTCGGCCCGGGCGCCTTCCGCAGTCAGCAGCGCGTACGACGGCGGCACAGCCACGGGTGAAGCGGTGCTGTTTTTCCCCGGGCCGGCAGCCAGCGGTTCGACGGCGAGCCTGCGCTCCGCATCGGCCGGAAAGTCGACAGTCCGGTAGGCGGTGACGACAGTGACGGAGGCCCCGGACGCCGTCAGCCCTTCGGCCAGGAGCGGTGCCGCGATGTCGGCCTGCGGCAGGAGCACCCGGCCGCCGCCTGCAGGCCAGGTATCAAGAAGCCCGGCAGCCGACTGAGCGGTCTCGGGCGTGAGCGCCACGGGAACTCCCGCGGATTCGAGCATCCCCCTCGAGGCCTGGCCGATGGCGGCCACCCGGGTCGTGGCGGGCAGCCAGTCGCCGAGGACCTGGCCACGCTCGGCGGCCTTGTCGCTCAGGACGTGGACCGTGGTGGCGCTGCTGACCACCAGCCAGTCGAACGCCCCGGCCGCCAGGGCATCGCACGCCACGTCGAGGGAGTGCTGGTCCGCGGCCCGCTCAAAATCGATCAGCGGCAGCAGCAGTGCCTGCGCACCGGCCTGCTCAAGCGCTGAGATGAGGGACAGCGACCGCTCCGGACTGCGGGTGATCAGGACACGCGTTCGTGCGAGCGGCCGCGTGTCCTGCTGGAAGCTGTTGTCCTGGTCCGCCATGTCAGGACGCCCCGGGGCGCGTATCCACGGACCCGGTCAGGAGGCCTGAAGGTCTGCGATGTCGGCGGCGCCGCCGGCAAGCAGGACCTCGGCCAGTTCGATGCCCAGGAGCGTGGCACCTACCTCGGTCAGCCCGTCGGTGGCGCGTTTGTCGCGGACGGATGCTGTTCCGTCCACGGCACAGACAACGGCTTCGAGGTGCAGCATGCTGCCCTTGCGGTAGGCGTAGGCGCCTACCGGGGCTGCGCAGCCGGCTTCAAGCCTGGCCAGCAGGGCCCGTTCGGCGGTCACGGCGAGCCTGGTGTCAGGATCGTCGAGTGCTGCCAGGGCCTGGGCCAGGACGCCTTGCGAGCCTTCCGTTGATCCGGACTTGCGGGGAGCATCGGCGGTGCGGCATTCGATCGCCAGCGACCCCTGCCCGGCTGCAGGGAGCATCACGTCGGTTTCGAGGAACTCGGTGACGGCGTCGAGCCTGCTGATCCGCTCGAGGCCGGCGGCGGCGAGGACCACGGCGTCGAGGTCGCAGGACTTGCCCGGCACCACCTGGTCCGTCACGTTGCCCGGCAGCCCCGGCACGCGGCCAAGGCGGGTATCCACGTTGCCGCGGATGTCCAGGATCTGCAGGTCCGGCCGGGCGGCGCGGAGTTGGGCAGCGCGCCGCGGTGAGCCGGTGCCGACGGTGGCGCCCGGCGGCAGGTCGGCCAGCTTCAGGCCGTCGCGGGCGCAGAGGACGTCGCGGACGTCAACGCGGCGGGGGGTTGCCGCCAGCGTCAGCCCAACGGCCGCGCCGGTGGGCAGGTCCTTCAGCGAATGCACAGCGACGTCGCACTCGTTGCGCAGGAGCGCTTCGCGGAGGGCAACTACAAAAACGCCCGTGCCGCCCATCTGGGACAACGAGCCGGTGAGGACATCGCCGTCGGTCCTGATGTGCACCAGCTCCACGGGAAATCCGCCGACGGCGGCAAGCTGGTCCGCTGTCTGCTGCGTCTGGGTCAGGGCGAGCTTGCTGGCCCTGGTTCCGATCCGGACGGTCACTGGGCGCCTTCTCCCCCGGCCGGCACGGCAGTCGCGTCCGGGTATGGGTCGTGACCGGTTCCAACCGTGGTGTCCGCACCGGCGATGGTGGGCTTTTCGCCGCGGAAGTTGGCGCAGCAGCCGGGCCTGCAGACGTCATACCAGGGCCCGAGGCCGGTCATTGCCGGACGCTCGGCGATGTTGCCGGACCGGGTCCGCTCCGAGATGAGGTCCACCAGCCCGTTCACGAACTTCCGGTGCGTGCCGGGTGTGGGCACCCGGGTGGCGGCCAGGCCAAGGTTGCGGCAGGTCTCCAGCGCTTCGGTGTCCAGGTCCCAGACGACCTCCATGTGGTCGCTGACGAAGCCCAGCGGAACAATCACGATGCCCTTGATGCCCTGGCCGGCCAGTTCCTCGATGGCGTCGTTGATGTCCGGTTCCAGCCACGGGACGTGCGGAGCACCTGAACGTGACTGGTAGACGAGGGACCAGGGTGCGGTGAGGCCCGATTCGGCTTCAACGCGGCTGATCACGGCGGCGCCGGTGGCGAGGTGCTGCGCGACGTATGCCGAGCCTTCTTCGAAGTCGCGCGGCTCGGCGTCGGACCGTCCTGCGGCGTCGGCGTCGCGGGTGGGAATGGAGTGCGTGGCGAACAGGATGTGCACGGGTGCGTCGGGGGTGCCGGCCGCAGCGAGCTGGGCGCGGACGTCGGCCAGGCCGGCGGCGGTCCCTTCAATAAAGGGCTCCACAAAACCCGGGTGGTCGAAGTACTGGCGCACCTTGTCCACCTCGAGCCGGCCGTCCAGGCCGGTCTCGGTCAGCGCCATGCCGATGTCCTCGCGGTACTGGCGGCAGCTGGAGTAACAGGAGTAGGCACTCGTGGTGATCATCAGCAGCTTGCGGTGGCCGGCGTCGTACGCGTCCTGCAGCGTCTGCGGGATGTAGGGGTCCCAGTTGCGGTTGCCCCACAGCACGGGCAGCCCAATGCCGCGTGCTGCCAGTTCTGCCTCCAGGGCAGCCTTGAGCTCGCGGTTTTGCTGGTTTATGGGGCTGATGCCGCCGTTGGCCCGATAGTGGTGGGAGACCTCTTCAAGCCGCTCGTCCGGGATGCCGCGGCCGCGGGTGACGTTGCGGAGGAAAGGGATGACGTCGTCCTGGCCCTCAGGGCCGCCGAAGGAGGCGAGCAGGACGGCGTCGTAGTCCTTGGGTGCCATCCGGCCGGCTTCGGTGACGGGGTTAACCGCCGTCAGCGTGGAGCCCGGCTGGCGATGTGACGGGGTCATGCGAGGACCTCAGCGATCTCCGCTGCGCTGATGCGGCGCCCGGTGTAGAACGGGATCTCCTCGCGGACGTGGTTGCGTGCCTCAGTGGCGCGCAGGTGCCGCATCAGGTCCACCAGGTCAACCAGCTCCGGCGCTTCCAGGCCCAGGATCCATTCCCAGTCGCCCAGGGCGAAGGAAGACACCGTATTGGAGATGACCTGCGGGAAGTCGCGGCCCAGCATGCCGTGATCGCGCAGCATCTTGCCGCGCTCGGCCTCGGGCAGGATGTACCACTCGTAGGACCGTACGAACGGGTAAACGCAGAGCCACTCTGCCGGCGCAACGCCGCGTGAGTAGGCAGGCGTGTGGTTTTTGGCGAATTCAGCCTCACGGTGCACGCCCATGGCGGACCAGACAATCTCCGTTCCGGCGAACAGCTTGCTGCGGCGGATATCGCGGATCGCCCGCTGCAGTTCTTCGGGCTTGGGGCCGTGGAGCCACACCATGACGTCGGCATCGGCGCGCATGGCGGAGACATCGTAGTTTCCGCGGTGGGTCACCCCGGCCTCGGCCAGACGGGACAGCAGCGCATCGAAGTCGTCGGCAGCATCAGCGCTGCGCAGGACGTCCGCTGACCGCTTGAAGACAGTCCAGAGGGTAAAAAACTGCTCGGCTGATTCTTCGGTTTTAGTGACAGATTCGGCAGAAGTGTGGCTCATGGTTACCAGTTTGCCCCTTCCCCTCTTCCAAGTCGAAACCGAGAAGTTCTACACGCCGTAGAAGTGTTGAATGTCACACCTCTCACCACAAGCTGCGCCTGGCGACCATGGGAGTCCGCGCTTAGAACCGTCGGATCCGGGTGAAGACCAGTCCGGCTGCCCCCGCTGACCCGACAAGCCCGACGCCGAGCCACACCTTGGCGGCCTCGGCCGCCGGTTCCGTCTGGCCGCTCATTTCGTGCTGGCTTTGGGCGGCGCCGCCGACCGCCTGGGGAACCCCGGTGCGGGTCGTGGCCGTCGGGCCCGGTGTGCTGCTGGTCGGCGCTGGCGTGGCGGCTGCCGCTTCACTGCCCTCTGCGGCAGGCTGGCTAGCTGCCGGAGTGCCCGCTTCGCTGCCGGCCACGCCAGGCGCGAACCCTGCTGCCGTGGACGCTGCGGCCGGCTGGCCGGCCGCAGGCTGCTGGAGCGGGACCGCTGTGGCGGTACCTGCCAGCGGAGACGGAGCGGGCACGGGTGTCGCTGTACCCGTGGCCGCAGCCCCGGTGGTGGGCGGCGGGGAAGCTGTGGTGGGCGGCGGGGACGCGGTGGTCGCCTCGGGAACCGGTGTGGGCTGGGGCGAGGCAGCGGCAGAGTCGCCGAGCAGGCCCTGCAGGAATCCCCCGGCCACTGGCAGCTGTGCACCCCCGCTGACCTGCACATCCGGCTCGTCAGCGCCGGAACCACCGTCTGCCTGGGACGCGGGAACACCCGCCGTGAGGACCAGTACCGCCCCGATTGCGGCAGCTGCGCTGCCCATTCGGAATCCCCCATGGATACCGGTCCGGGAACGTGAAAACTCGGACCTGTAGCTAACCATAGTCATCCACCCTAGCCACCGTCGCGGGTCAATTGAAAGTCAGCGAGGGCACTTGACTGGCCTTATAGGCGGGCTGGGAACAGGCTGAACTGGGGCGATGGTCAGCTCAGGAAGCTTCGAATCTGTTCCCTGGTATCTGCCACGACAGCAGCCAGTCCGTTGCCAGCCACCCAGCCTCCGACGACCGCGAGGCCTTCCTGCTGCGCACAGATCTGCCTGATGTCCGCAACGCGTGCCTTGTGTCCGACAGCGGCGAACGGCAGCGCCCCCTGCCACCGGACAACGTCCCAGCCGATGATGTCCTCCTGCCGGATGGGCACATCGAGCAGGGCTGACGCGTCACGCAGGGACGAGGCCAGGAGGTCGTTGTCGGTTGCGGGACCGCCTCCTCCGGCTGTCTGGCCGTCAATACGCCCGTAGGACAACCGCAAGACGTGGGTTCCTGGGCCCGCAGCGGCCGCCAGCCAGTCCCATTTCGCCGTCGCATGCGTCAGTGCCTTGGCCTCAATGCCCGGAGTCTGCGGTGCCACCAGGATGCCGGTCCCCCGCGGCCGCCGGTCCAGCTCGGGGACGTCCACCACCAGGCTGACCAGCCTGACATCGGGACCGGCGGCGGGCTGCTTCCCGGCCAGGCCGGGGACCGCCGCTTCCAGAAGTCCGACGGCGGCCGGACCGTCGAGTGCCACCACCAGCAGTCCGGCGTCGTAAGCGTTTGGCCCTGCGGTGACGCGCCAGCCGTCCGGCGTCCTGAGGGCGCCGTCCGCGCGGGCGCCGGGCACCAGCGCCACACCGCGGGCCCGGAGGTCCGCCAGCAACGCCGTGACGAGGGTGTGCATGCCCCCGTCCAGGCCGGCGACGGCGGAGCCTGCCTTGGCAACGGACTGAGGCCCCGCCCCCCGCGGGGCAGCCGGTCCGGCGTCGGACGCCGCAAGGCCAGCGCCGCGCCGCTGCGCGGATACAGCAGCCGCGAGTGAACCATGCCGGCGAAGCCCCGCACGCAGTCCGGGCGCCACCATATCCACGTCAAGCAGGCCCGGGTCGGCGGAGTGCACCCCGCCCACAACCGGGGCGACCAGGCGGTCAAGGACGCGCCGGCCCATCCGGGCACGCACCAGCGAGGACACGCTCGTTACCTTGGCCGAGGCGCCGACGGACGCCGGCAGGAACCTGTCCAGCGAGGCGCGCAGCGAGCCCAGGAAGCCGAGCGAGCGCCGGACCTCCGGGTCCCATGGGCTGGCGGGGATGCCCAGGACACCGGTCTTGGGGAGTTCCCGCGGCCCGCCGGGCAGCTGCACCCACGCACCACCCGGGCGGGGCGCGACGATTTTTCCGGCCAGCCCAAGTTCGCGGGCGAGGTCGGCCACTGCGGTCGAACGCGTGGCAAAGGACTCGGCGCCGCTGTCGAGCAGGAGTCCGGCCACGACGTGGCTGCCAATGCAGCCGCCCCAGCGGTCCGTGGCTTCCAGGACGGTGACTGCGCGGCCGGCCGCTGCCAGTTCCCGGGCGGCCAGAAGGCCGGAGATCCCGCCGCCCACTACCAGCGCCGGATCCTGGTACGCCCCGGCCGGGACGTCGGGCTGCTGTCCGGAATCCACCGCCTTGCCCACGGACCTACTCCGGGGAAATGGAGTGGATGAGCTCAACAACCCGGGTCAGCACGGCGGGATCGGTCTCGGGAGGCACACCGTGGCCGAGGTTGAGCACGTGCCCGGGCGCTTCCGAGCCGGCACGGATGACTTCGCGCACGTGGGCTTCCAGCACCTCCCAGGGAGCGGACAGAAGTGCGGGATCGATGTTCCCCTGCAGGGGCACCGAGCCGCCCAGCCTGCGGTTGGCCTCGTCCAGCGGAAGGCGGTAGTCGACGCCGACCACGTCAACGCCGACGTCGCGCATGGCAACGAGCAGTTCCGAGGTGCCGGTACCGAAGTGGATCAGCGGCGCGCCGAGGTGCCGGACGTGGTCCAGCGCCCGGACTGAGGCCGGTGCCACGTACTTGGTGTAGTCCGCCAGGCCCAGCGATCCGGCCCAGGAATCAAAGAGCTGTCCGGCGGAGGCGCCGGCTTCAAGCTGGGCTCGGAGGAACATCCCCGAGGCATCCGCGGCCCAGTTGGCCAGTGCAGTCCAGGTCTCCGGATCGGCGTGCATCATGGTGCGCGGGCCGAGGTGGTCGCGGGAGGGCTTGCCTTCAACCATGTAGGCGGCGAGGGTAAACGGTGCGCCGGCGAAACCGATCAGCGGAGTTTTGCCCAGCTCAGCGACGGTCAGGCGCACGGCTTCCCGGATGGGTTCCAGGGCTTCCCACGTCAGCTGGGGCAAGGCCGCAACGTCTTCAGCCGTTCGCACCGGCTTGTCCAGCACCGGGCCCACGCCGGGAACGATGTCCACGCCCACGCCGGCAAGCTTGAGCGGAATCACAATGTCGGAGAAGAAGATGGCCGCGTCAACATCATGCCGGCGCACGGGCTGCAGGGTGATCTCGGACGCCAGCTCCGGCCGGAGGCACGAGTCAAGCATGGCCACGCCTTCGCGGACCTTCAGGTACTCCGGCAGCGACCGGCCGGCCTGCCGCATGAACCACACGGGCCTGCGCGACGGCTTGCCGCCCCGGTAAGCCGTGATGAGCGGGGAATCTGCGGTGCGGCCGTCCATCAGCGGATGGCCGGCAGCGAGAGCGCTGTCGTTAGACACGGCATTGGACACGGCGGAGCTGGAAGTCATGCCTCGATTGTCCCCAAAATCGGGCGCAAAAGATAACGACAGCCTGTCACCCTTCGCGGCCGCAAAGGCGCCGTGGCAGGAATCACGGCCCCGCGCCGGCCGTTCCCGCGCCGCGGGTTGTTCTACCGAGGCACGAAAAAGCTATGATTGATCTGCTGTGGTTCTTTTTTCATTGGTGGCTACACACGCCGACATCGACCTTGAGACCGTTGCTCAGTTGAGCAACGGTGCCTCCGGTATCGCAACATCCGCACTCTCCGGATCGCCGGCAGTGACGGGTGCGGTGGTGCTTGCCACCTGCAACCGCTACGAAATCTACGGTGAAGCACCCCACGTGGACGACGTGGAGGCCGCCCGCGCGGCCCTGGTGTCCCAGATCAGCGGGCTCAGCGGCCTCAACGAACAGCTCGTCTCCCGCTCCTTCAGCACGCGGACCGGCCCTGAAGTCAGCCAGCACCTATTCGCCGTCAGCGCCGGGCTCGATTCAGCCGTGGTGGGCGAGCGTGAAATCGCCGGGCAGGTCCGCCGCGCATTGATCACCGCCCAGCACGAGGGCACGGCAAGCCCGGGCCTCGTCCGGCTGTTCCAAGCCGCATCCAAGACGGCCAAGGACGTCGGGGCGCAGACCGCCCTCGGCTCGCGGGGCCTGTCCATCGTCTCGGTGGCCCTGGACCTGGCCACCGACCTCTCCGAAAACCCGGACTGGTCCGCTAAGAAGGTCGTCGTGTTCGGCACCGGCGCCTACGCCGGCGCCACCATGGCACTGCTCCGCGAGCGGGGCTGCACCGACATCTCAGTGTTCTCCTCCTCCGGCCGCGCCGAAGGCTTCGTGGCCACCCGCGGCGGTACGGCACTGGACAGCGAATCCCTGCCCGGAGCCGTAGCGGCAGCCGATGTCATGATCGGCTGCAGCGGCTCGGACACCCGCGTCGAGGCGGACGAACTTGCCCAGGTCCGCGCTGGATCCACCCAGCCGCTGATCGCCATCGACCTCGCCCTCACCCATGATTTTGACCCCGAAGTCGGCGAGCTCGACAGCGTCGAACTGCTGACCCTGGAGTCCGTACGCCTCGCCGCGCCACAGGAACAGGCCGAGTCCCTCACCCAGGCCAGCGGCATTGTGTCCGGCGCGGCCAAGGCCTTCGAACAGGAGCGGGAAGCACGCTCAGTAGACACCGCGATCGTGGCACTGCGCAGGCACACCATGAACGTCCTGGACGCCGAAATGGAGAAGGTCCGTGCCCGGCACGGCTGCACCGCGGCGGCGGAGGAAGTGGAGTTCGCCCTCCGCAGGATGGTCAAGCAACTGCTGCATGTCCCCACCGTCCGTGCCCGCGAGCTGGCGGCGAACGGCCAGCAGGACGACTACGTGACGGCGCTCGAGACCCTCTACGGCATCACCGTGGAGCAGCCTGCAGCCGTGGCGCAGGCCGAATGCCCGGTGGACCACCAGGGCCTCGAAAGCGCCTGACTCCCCACCGACGCTCTCTCACTTCCTGCAGGTTTCCCGACGACGCTCTCTCACTCCTTTCAAGAAAGTGAGAGAGCGTCGTTGAAAAACGGGCGAAAAGTGAGAGAGCGTCCTGGTAGGGGGCGTCAGTACACGGGCTTCTGCGGCTCCACGTCGCGCACCCAGGCCAGGATTCCGCCGTCGAGATGGCTGACCCGCTGGTAACCGGCCTTCCGGGCCGCTTCCAGGACGTTCGCCGACCGGGTCCCCGCCTTGCAGTGGAACACAATGTCCTTGTCCTGCGGCAGCTCCGCCCAGGCTTCCCCCGCCAGGATCCTGCCCTGCGGGATCAGCACCGACCCGTCGATGCTGACGATGTCGTGTTCGCCTGTTTCGCGGACGTCCACCAGGTCAAAGTCCTTCAGGCCGGCCTTGCGGGACGCCAGCATGGTGGCCAGCTGGGTGGCTGTAATGGTGTGCTCCGTGTCGGCTGAGGCAGCCGGGGTGATGCCGCAGAAGGCCTCGTAGTCCGTCAGTTCGGTAATCGGTTCCGCCGCCGGGTCCTTGGAGACACGGATCTCGCGCCAGCTGCCACCGAGCGCGTCGAACAGTGCAACGCGGCCCAGGAGTGAACGCCCGACGCCGGTGATCAGCTTCACTGCCTCGGTGACCATCAGCGAGCCGACGGCGGCGCAGAGCATGCCGAACACGCCGCCCTCGCCGCAGGACGGGACGGACCCCGCCGGCGGCGCCTCCGGGTAGAGGTCGCGGTAAGTGGGGCCGTGGCTTTCCCAGAACACGCTCACCTGGCCGTCGAAGCGGAAGATCGACCCCCACACATAGGGCTTGCCCAGGATGGCGGCAGCGTCGTTCACGAGGTACCGGGTGGCGAAGTTGTCCGCCCCGTCCAGGATCAGGTCATAGTCCGCGAAGAGCTCCAGCGCGTTGGAGGCGTCCAGCCTCACGTTGTGCAGCCGGACGTCCACCAGCGGGTTCAGGGCGGCGATTGCGTCGCGCGCCGATTCGATCTTGGGCCGTCCCACATCGGCCACGCCGTGGATCACCTGGCGCTGCAGGTTGCTGAGGTCAACGTCGTCGTCGTCGATGATTCCCAGGGTTCCCACACCCGCCGCCGCGAGGTACAGCAGGGCCGGCGAACCGAGTCCCCCGGCACCGATGACCAGCACCTTGGCGTTCTTGAGCCGCCGCTGTCCGACGGCCCCAATCTCGGGAATGATGAGGTGCCGCGAATAACGCTCCACTTCCGCGGGAGTCAAATCCCCCGCCGGCTCCACCAGGGGTTCAAGGGAAACAGAGGAAACATTTGCGGTGAATGTCGAAGCCATACTTCAATGTATGCCCCGAGATACCGCGAGGTCATATTACCCCGCAGTAAAGTAGAGGTAACTGCAATGGAAAGTAGGGCAACTGTGGTCCACGAAGCACGGGCTGACCGGGCGTCCGCAGGCGAACCGCCTGCACCTCAACGCACCGCCGGCCAGCGGTCCGCCCGACTTCCCCGGGACGAGCGCCGGGCCCAGCTCCTCGCGGCGGCCCAGGAGGTCTTTGTCGCCAACGGATACCACGGCGCCGCGATGGACGAGATCGCCGAGACGGCGCATGTGAGCAAACCGGTGCTGTACCAGCATTTTCCGTCCAAACGGGAACTGTACCTGGCCCTGCTGGACAGCCACTTGAGCTCCCTGACCGACCTGATGCTGGGCGCACTCAGTTCCACGATCGACAACAAAGAACGCGTCCAGGCCGTGATGCGGGCGTACTACCGCTTTATCGCCAGCGACGACCAGGCCCACCGCCTGGTCTTCGAATCGGACCTGATCAACGATCCGGACGTCAGTTCACGCCTTGAGACATTCAACAAAACATTCGCCGACGCCGTCGCCCGGGTCATTGCCGAGGACACCAAGCTGCCCCATCTGGAGGCTCAACTGTTGGGCCGGGGGCTGGCGGGAATGGCCCAGGTCAGCGCCAGGTATTGGCTGGAGACCGACGGAAACCTTGACCTCGATGTGGCCAGCGACCTCATCTACCGTTTAGCTTGGCGCGGAATCTCTCGCTTCCCCAAAGAGTCCTAGACTACAAATGAGAGAACCCAAGAAACTTTGATTGGCTGGGAGGCCCCCTTTTGGAAATTAAGATTGGCATTCAGAACATTGGCCGCGAAATCGTGCTGGAGTCAGCGCAGGACGCTGACTCCGTGGCTACGGTCGTTGAAGAAGCCATCACCAAGGGCACCGAGCTCCGCCTGAAGGACGACAAGGGACGTATCATCATCGTTCCCGGCAACGCCCTGGGCTACGTCGAAATCGGCGCGGAAGAGGCCCGCAAGGTTGGCTTCGGCCAGTTCTAGCGGGCCGCCGGCCAACCCCGCCCTCCGAGGGCAGGCATCCGTTGCGTTTTTGAGGAGATTCAATGCTTTCGCTGACGATTGTTGTGCTGGTGACCGTGGCCGCAGGCTTTATTGTCTGGGCTAACGACAAACGGCACGCCAAATACGGCATGGGCGTGCCCGCCGGGGTCGCCACTGCCGTCGGCGCGTTGAGCTGGATCATCTTCATCGCCGCGGGCTTTGGCTACCAGCCGGGCCTGACCTGGATTCCCTGGGTTCTGCCCATGGTCCTTGGCGCGGCGGCTGCAGCGGGTGCTGCGGTGTACCTCGGACGCACCAGGTCGCACTATGACACGCTCCGGCTGACGGCGGCCCTCAAGCTGTAGCCGGCTCAGTCCGCCGGCTGATGTCCTGCCTCCGTGCACAGGCAGAGCCTGTTCCCTTGTGAATCCGTTGCCACCACCCAGTCGGGTGCGTGGTCACGGTTCATTAACGCGCCGGTTGCCCCGGTTTTCTCGAGGACGGCCGCTGACTCCGCCCGGCTTCGATGGATGTCGAGGTGGATGCGGCTGCTGTGGGGCGTGGGCGTCTCCTGGAACCACACCGAAGGGCCTCGGCCGTACGGATCCGCCAGGTCCGTGCCGGGGCCCTTTTTGTAGCCGAGGGCAACGCGCCAGACTTCGGAGATTTCGGCGGCGTCCGTGGTGTCTACGCCCACCTCGACGGTCCGGTGCAGTCCCGGTTCCGGTATGGCTCCCACGTCGGCCGCGGCCGCACTGGCCGAAGCCGCTGCCGACACGTCCCGGGAGGTGACCTCGCCGCCGGCGTCATGGGAGGTGTACCGCAGGAACACGCGGTTGTACCGCCAGTCCAGGTCCGGGTGGTGGTTTTGTTCTTCGGCGAGGCGTCCGACGGCGGCCATCAGCTGCAGCGCTGCGGCCGCCGTCGGCGTTTTGTAGACCGTCACCAGCCCGCCGAGGCGGTACCGCCAGTCCGGAAGACCGTCCAGCGCCTCATCGATGCCGGACCTGGTGAGTATCTCTTGCTTGCCGGCCACAGCTGTCTCCCTCGTGTCGTCGTGCGGGAGCGGCGCCGATGGCCCGCGGCGGGGAGATGGTCAGAGGAACTCTGCCCGGCCTTCCATGGCCGACGACGCCAGGGCGTGCTCACGGCGCGGTATCCGCCCGGCCGCTTTCGCCAGCCTACCGGCGATGACCGCGTGCTTGAAGGCTTCGCCCATGACCGCCGGGTTCTGGGCACGGGTAACCGCCGTGGCCAGCAGGACGGCGTCGCAGCCCAGTTCCATGGCGAGCGCAGCGTCCGACGCCGTGCCGATCCCGGCGTCCAGCACCACGGGCACCGAAGCGCGGGACACGATGAGCTCGATGTTGTGCGGATTGAGGATGCCCAGTCCGGTACCGATGGGCGAGCCCAGCGGCATGACGGCGGTTGCGCCGAGGTTTTCGAGCCGCAGGGCCAGGACGGGATCGTCATTGGTGTAGGCGAACACCTTGAAGCCCCGGTTCACGAGCTGTTCGGTGGCGTCCACCAGCTCAACGGCGTCGGGGAGGAGGGTGTGCTCGTCGGCGATAACCTCCAGCTTGACCCAGTCCGTTTCCAGCGCTTCGCGGGCCAGTTCGGCCGTCATGACGGCGTCGCGGGCCGTGAAGCAGCCTGCCGTGTTGGGCAGGACACGGATTCCGTGGTCCAGCAGCAGCTGGAACAGCGAGCCTGTCTCGGCCGGCGAGTACCGCCGCATGGCCACGGTGGTCAGTTCCGTCCCGGAGGCCAGCAGGGCCGCGCCAAGTCCGTCCAGGCTCGGGGCTCCGCCGGTGCCCATGATCAGGCGCGACCCGAGCTCCACGCCGTCGATGATCAGCGGGTCCGGGTGTCCGGTCCGGTTGGTGGTGTTAATGGTTTCGGTCATGCTTCAGCCTCCCTGGACTGCGGTGACCAGTTCGACGTCGTCACCGTCGGCGAGCGCCGTGACGTACCACTGGCTTCGGGGTACTACTTCGGAGTTGCGGGCGACGGCGACACCCAGTTTCCGGCCGTCCGCCGCCTGTCCGTTGGCGGCTAGGGGCCGGCCGGTGATCTGGCTGACCAGCGTGGTGATGGAGGCGCCGTCGGACACGGCGTGCTGCGTGCCGTTGAGGGTGATGTTCATGCATGTTCCTTGGTGGGTTGAACGGGGAAAGGGCGTTTGCCTGAGAACCTGGCCGGGTTGAACGGGAGCCAACGCGGATCCGCGCGCCCGTCCATGAGGTCCCGGCAGATGGTGGCCGCTGCGGGCGTCAGCAGCACCCCGTGGCGGAAGAAGCCGGTGGCCACTATCAGGCCGGCCACGTGTCCGCGGCTTTCGGGGATGTGGACGCGGCCCAGCAGCGGTGCGTTGTCCGGCGTGGCGGGGCGGGCCCTGGCCGTGCTTTCCAGCAGCTCCAGCTCGGCGACGGCGGGCACCAGCACCTGCGCGTCGCGGAGCAGCTGGTAGACGCCGCCCGCCGAAACGCCGGAGGCGCCTCCGCCGCGCTCCGGGCCGGACTCAGCCATAGCGTCCTCGCGCTGGGTGGCCCCGATCACCACGGTGCCGTCACTCCGCGGAACGATGTACACCGGCACACCCCGGACCAGGCCACGGACGGTGGCAGTGACAAGCGGGCGGAGGTGGTCCGGGACGCGCAGCCGGAGGATATCCCCGTGCACCGGACGCAGCGGCAACCGGAGCCCGGGGGGCAATCCGCCCAGGGAGGCCGCGTGCAGCCCGTTGGCCACCACGGTTTCCCCGGCGGTCACCAGTCCCCCGCCCGCCAGCCTGGCGCCGGTGACCCGGCCGTCCTCCCACTCCAGTGACGACGCGCGGTCGGCAACGGCGAAACCGTCGAGCGCGCCGGCGACGGCGGAACGTGGATCTTCCCCATGGCTGGCCAACGCCTGGCGCAGGCAGGCGAGGAGCTTGCGGGGATCCACCTGGTGGTCGGCGGGAATGTCCAGGGCGCAGGAGATCGCCGGGCTCAGGAGCGGCTCGCGGCTCCTGGCTTCCCGGACCGTCAGCGGTTCAAC
The DNA here is from genome assembly GCA_036566705.1 of Arthrobacter sp. Taxonomy (GTDB): domain Bacteria; phylum Actinomycetota; class Actinomycetes; order Actinomycetales; family Micrococcaceae; genus Arthrobacter. The sequence continues at coordinate 16,572 of DATCVX010000322.1, forward strand.
GTCCAGCCCGTGGGCCTGCTGTACGGCCCGCAGGTCTATCAGGGCCCGGCGGTCGGCTGCGTCCGCGCCGATGCCGAGCGTCGGTGTGGCCAGGTAGCCGGCGTCATCGGGGACGTCGCGGGCCAGGTCCGCTGCGAACGCCGGCCACTGTCCCGAGGATTCAAGCATCAGCTCCAGGAGGTCTTCCTCCTGGTAGTGCAGCTCACTCACAGGGGCGAGCATGCCGGCGGCAGCCCAGCTGGCGCCGGAACCGGGGGCGTCGTCAATGACCACCACCGAACGGCCCGAACGCCTGGCCTCCCAGGCGATGCCGTGGCCGATCACGCCGCCGCCGATAACGGCGACGTCGGCATGCAGCCCAGGTGAAGCCGCGGCGGACGGGCTGCCGGTTGGGGGGACCATGTGTTTCCTTCCCTACGCCGGTACTAGCCGGATCAGGTCAAGCGGTCGGCTCTGACGCCCTCTCAGCCCGGCCGCTTTATGACAGCTGCCACGGGCTCCCGCAGTACCTGCCCAGTTTAGAGGAACTACTCTGGTTTCCATGAACCACGCCCTTTCCAACAGCACCGC
>DATCVX010000323.1:0-4215 GCA_036566705.1 Arthrobacter sp.
GTTTTGAACAGCGTGGAACCGCTGCGGCTGATGGCCATCTCCAGCGCGCCCGTGGACACCGTGACGCTGTCGGTGTCTTCCGTGACCGTCACCCCCGGCGGGATGTCCCCGGCAGGTGACGCGCCGCCGTCGGACGTCACCTGGTACTCAAGGGAAGGGGCGTCCGTGGCCGGCAGGGCGATGCCTGCCCACTTCAGTGAGCCGTCAGGCCACGTGGCCAGTGGCCAGGCCTGGCTGGCCGCCCGTTGCCCGGCGGAGTCGCAGACGGCCACGGCATCCGTGCCGGCCACCGTGCCGCGGGCGAACGGCATGCCCCAGGTGGTTCCGCCGCTGAGTTCCGTAGGTGCTTCGCCGTCGATCCACCTGACAGTGGTGTTTACAGTCATTGTGTCCAATTCCGCTGTGAACCGCCGCCGGGCGCGCGTTTATGCGCGCGGGAAAGCGGTTTCTTGTATCGATTCAACCTAGCCGGATTGAATGCGGTACCGCAAGACCCGCCCCTGAAACTTAAGGTGTGGGGGAGTTGGCTGGGTGGGTGTGGGGCGTCCCTACGCGCCGGCCTCAGGCTCGATATCCGCGCCCTCGGCGGGCTCCTGGGAATGCATCCGGATGTCCGTGGGGTCCGCCAATTCGTCCCCTTCGGCCGGTGCTTCACTGTGGATGCGCTGCGCCGCTACCAGTTTGTTGTTCATGACTGCTGCTCCTGTGCTGCTGTTTTCCTGCTGTGGATCCGCCCTTATTCTTCATTCAGCGCCTGCCCGGACGGGCTGTCAAGAACCTTCCGGGGGCTCTGGCCGCGGTGGTTGTTCTGTGCTGGACTGAGGGACGCACTGCGCTTTCAGAACGTGCTTGACCAACCGCAGCAACGTCGGCCAGCCGGTCCCCGCCGGCTGTTAGGAAGGATGTTTGTTATGGCTACCCATAAGATCGGCTATTTCGTTGGCAGTCTGGCCCGCGGCTCCATCAACCGCACGCTCGCCAAGGCCCTGATCAGCCTGGCGCCGGCGGACCTGGAGTTCACGGAAATCCCCATCAGGGACCTGCCGCTCTACAGCTACGATTACGACGCCGATTTCCCGCCGGCAGGACGGGCTCTGAAGGAAGCGGTGGAGGCCTCGGACGGGATCCTCTTTGTGTCCCCCGAATACAACCGTTCCATCCCCGGCGCCCTGAAGAACGCCATCGACTGGGGGTCGCGGCCGTGGGGGACCAACTCGTTCGCGCGCAAGCCCACCGGCATCATCGGTGCCTCGCCCGGCAGCATCGGGACGGCGGTGATGCAGTCCTCCATGCGCAGCGTGCTGAGCTTCCTCGATGCTCCCCAGCTCAACGCACCGGAGGCCTACGTCAAGTTCAATCCGGCGGCGTTCGGGGCGGACGGCGAGGTGACGGACGAAGCCACCGCCAAGTTCCTGCGCCACTACATGGAGGAGTACTGCGCGTTCGTCCAGCGTGTCACGGCGGCCAATGCGCCCGGACACATCGGCGACCTCGAGCCTGATGCCGAGAAGCTGTCGCGCTAGCTTCGGCTTGGCTGGCGCCCGGTCGGGCGCCGGGCCGGCGCCAGCCGGCACGCCCGCCGGAGCCGGTACGACGCCGGACCGGTACGGAGGTCCGCCGCCCCCCAATGCGCGGCGGTCTTCCGTCCTAGTCCAGTGGCAGGGTGACCGTCACGCAGGTGCCGCGGCCCGGGCTTGAGCAGATGTCCACGGAACCGCCGGCCTCGTGCACTGCCACAGACATCAGCCGCAGGCCGTAGCCATGGTGACGGCCGCTGATGGCGAGTTTGCTGTCAAAGCCCGCGCCGTCGTCGGACACCACCAGGCGGATGCCATGGTCCACGGCGGCGAGCTGGACCGTGAGCTCGGACGCGTCAGAGTACTTGAGGGCGTTGCTCAGCGCTTCGCGGGCCGACTGGTACAGCAGGGATGCGCAGTCCGCCGGGATCTCGATGCCCCAGTGCGGAGTATCCCAGTGGACTGCTGTCCCTTGCTGCCGGAAGGGCGCGGTGAGCCGGTCGATGCAGCCGGCAAGCCCCAAGGTGTGGAAGTCGAGCGGATGCTGGTCCGTGATAACGCCTCCCACAGCCGTGACCTCATCCAGAGCTGATTCGTTCCCCATGACTCTTCCTGCTTCCCCTGCAGATGGTGGTCTGATGCTTCTAGCGTGGACCGTCAACTGCAGGGGATCCGAAGGGATGCCTCAAGATCGGCTCAAATTTCGCGGAAGATTCGGGGCCTCACCGGCGGGGTCAGAGGCCCTGCCGGGCCAGATCTTCTGACACCAGCCGGGCCAGTTCGCCCGCGCCGGCACGGTTGGGATGCAGCGTGTCGCCCGTCATAAAGAGCGCCAGGGTGGCTTCCGGGCCGATTTCGGTGAAAAAGGCGGACGCAAGGACGTTCAGGTCCACCAGCGGAACGTGCTCCTCGCCGGCCAGGGCCACCGTGGAGTTCCGGTACCAGCGGTTCACCGAGCTGTGCACGCCGTCCACGAAGTCCGTGGCACGGCCCTGCGCGTGACGAGCACCGGTGTGGCGCCTGTGGCCGCGACCTGCCGGACCATGTCGCGCATGATCTCCTTGAACTCGGCATCCGTGGTGGCGTTCTTGGCGGCGGTGTCGTTGATGCCCATTTCCAGCAGGAACAGATCCCCGGGCCTGATGTACTGCAGGATGGCCTCCAGCTGGCCGTCGTTGCGGAAGCCGCGGGCGATTTGCCCGCCGGTGGCCATATTGCGGACGTCGAATGCTTCCGGATCCACGTACGGCGGCAGCATCTGGCCCCAGCCGCCCTGGACGCTGGACTCGAGCGGGTAGTAGCTGGCAACGGTGGAGTCCCCGCCCACCCAGATGGTGGGGGCCATCTCCGGATCGCGGTCCACCTTTTCGATCTCCAGTGCGCTGAGGGTAAAGGCGGTTCCGGCTTTCCCCTCGGTCACCAGCAGGTTCAGCTGCCCGTCGGTCACGGGAATCTCGAAGGAGTCCCCGGCGCCGTTGCCGGTGAGGTTCATCGCCTGGAAGACACCTTCGGCAGCGATGCTCGCCCGCGCGGTATCGCCCAGGGTCACAGACACCTTGTACAGGCCTTCCTTCAGGTCCACGTTGAAGGTATTGGGGCTCTTGGTGCCGAATTGCAGGAAGCGCACTGCGTCGCTGGCAGCGCCGGTGCCGGAGGCGCCCACATTGGCCATGTTCTCCGGGGTGTTGAAGCCGTACCGGGTTTCCGGGCTGTACGCGTCGGCGGCGGTCACTCCGATGAAGCCCTCCTCCACCGGCCCGCCGCCGAAATCGAAGCGGTAGCTGCTGGGTTCCGCATTGGCTGCGGGTGCTGCCAGGCTAACCCCCGCGCAGCTCACCAGGACGGAGGCTGCCAGGCCGGCGGACAGGGTCTTGGGGCGCTTGCGGGACGTGCTGGGTGACATGGGACTGCCGATCACGTTCATCTCCTGTGATGACGCGTGGAACTGTGGCCACGGCGTCGTGGTTTGTATCGTTTCAAAGGTTCGATGCAGTAAGGGTTGTTGTTATTCAGGGGCGCGCGGCCTCGAGGGTGTTGGTTCGGCAGCGTTACAACATTTGTAACAGCGCGCAACTGGCATGGTCAAGCACTTTTGGGAGTTTTCTGTGCGGTTTTGGTGCGCAATGTTGCGGTTTGGGATGGGGTGCGACGGCGGCGCGCACCTCAGTGCGCCCTGCGGCCTCTCAGCAGCACGCTGATTGAGGCCCGGCTGAGTTGAGTTCATCTTTACGAAAGCTTGCGCGTTCGCTGCCAGTTCTCTGCCGATGGATTGAGTTGCCGCTGGAAGGCTCAAAGGAAATAAGAATTCGATGACTATTCCTGTGGGGACCATTTAGTTAATGCGCGCTGCGTCACAATTTCATGTAATTATTCACGCGCTGGGCCTGAATTTTCCGGCATCCGCTGCGGCGGCTTGCGCACCGGCGTTCCTGTGATCACGGTCCTTATTCCCGCGCATAATGAGGCCGCGGGCATTGGCGAAACCCTGAAGTCGCTGAAATCGCAGAGCCGCCGTCCGGACCGGGTGATTGTGGTGGCCGACAATTGCACCGACACCACCGAAGAAATCGCCCATTCGGAGGGCGCGGAAGTCCTCCGGACCGCGGGCAATTCCGACAAGAAGGCCGGCGCACTGAACTTCGCCCTCAGCGGTCTCCTGCCTGACGCCGAGCCCGAGGACATGATCCTCATCCAGGAC